>CAZUSN010000031.1:0-12909 GCA_964623035.1 uncultured Dehalococcoidaceae bacterium
TTATTGGCGATGGTAATAATGTGGCTCATAGCCTGATGCTGGCCGCTGCGCTTACAGGTATGAATTTCAGAATTGCTTCTCCCGATGGTTACACAGTTCAGAGCAAGCTGTTACAACTGGCACAGGATTATGCCAATAAAAGTGGCGCGGAAATACTATGCACCAAAGAGCCACACTTAGCTGTTAAAGAAGCTGACGTAGTTTATACCGATGTCTGGACGAGCATGGGACAGGAGGCTGAGGCTGAGCAAAGACGCCAGATATTTGCTGGCTACCAGGTTAACGCTGAACTGCTATCTTTAGTTGAGGAAGACGCGATATTGATGCACCCCTTGCCCGCACATCATGGCGAAGAGGTGGGTGAAGGTATTCTAGATAGCCCGCAGTCGGTAGTCTTCGATCAGGCGGAGAATAGGATGCATCTGCAAAAAGCGCTGCTGGCGGATATACTAGGTGGTTTGGAGATTCCGTTAGCCAAATATTGATAAAGGGGATGATATGGATATGCTGAGGGTGGTCATAAACCGGGGTTGGTATCCGGCTTTGATCACGGCGCTGGCAGTGGCTGGTTTGTACTTTGGGTGGCCGCTAGAAGCTATCGTCCCGGCTTTGATTATTATCTTAGCTATCGGCTTGTTGGTGACCGTGATGAAAGCCAGGGAAAAGCAGTTAGAGCACTCCGCGGTAAAGTTGAGACAGCTTGCTGAATATTTTAACCGACGGTTCATGGGTGATTCTTCACTCTCTATCTTTGTTCTCATTGATACTCTCTTCAATATTGATAATCCCAAACTGTGGGAATGGGCGCGGGCGTGCGATATGTCACAGCGTATTTTCAATAGCTGGAGCAAGAACTTTGTCGACCGGCTGGAAAGTGATAAGGGAATAAGAAGGTTCTCCGATTACCTGTTCAATTATTTGAATGAACTATGGCAGATAACCAGTCTTTACTATGACTATATCGAGCAGTTTTATGAGGTAGCGGAGAAGGTTAAAATTCCACAGGAAACCGTTGACCAGTATCATAAATTTGTCATGGAGTACAACGCTTTTGCTCAAAATTTCCGGGACAACATTACCGAGCTGAAAAATATCGCCAGAACAGGAATTGAGCCCCCCAGTGTGGAGCTTGCCCGAGAATTAACCAAGAGGGTGTGATTCCGGGAGGGTGGCGGTGAGCAAGACAATAGTGGCTATTGTTGGCCGACAGAATGTAGGTAAATCCACCTTGCTCAATCGGGTGGCGGGCAGGCCGGTGGCTATCGTTGCAGACTTACCAGGAACGACTCGTGACCGTATCTTTGCCAATGTTTCCTGGCAAGGGGTTGAATTTACCTTGGTTGATACCGGCGGTCTGGAGTTGGAACCACATTCCACAATAGCCCAGAGTGTCAAAGAGCAGGTAGAGATAGCGATTGCGGAAGCAGATGTCATTATTTTCTTGGTGGATGTCAAGAGTGGCGTGGTACCTTCAGACCTGGATGTGGCTGATATGCTCCGCCGGGTAAATAAACCAATAGTGGTGGCGGCGAATAAGGCGGATAATGAAAAGCTTGAAACTGGGGCGGTGGAATTCTACCAATTGGGACTGGGAGAGCCATTGGCGATCAGCGCCTATCACGGTCGGGGCACGGCTGAGCTTCTGGACCGAATTATTTCTCTATTGCCAGCGCCATCACCGGTTGAGGCTAAACCGGAGGTCATGAAGGTGTCCATTGTCGGTAGGCCTGGCGTCGGTAAGTCAATGCTGCTAAATGCCCTGGTCGGTGAGAAAAGAGCTATTATTGGTGATGTTCCCGGGACTACCCGTGATGCTATTGATACTTTATTTGACTTTGATGGACAAAGTGTGCTACTAATTGATACCGCCGGCATCCGTCGGCGGGGTAAGATAGTTGCCGGGGTGGAAAAGTATAGTGTTATTCGTGCCCTGCGCGCTATTGACCGGGCGGATATAGTCTTGCTGGTTCTTGATGCCACGGAGATGGTGACGGCTCAGGATATGCATATTGCTGGCTATATTCAGCAAGCGGCTAAGGGGGTTGTGGTAGCAGTTAATAAGTGGGACTTAATTACGGATAAAGACTTAACAGTATGGAATAAATATATCAGGAGCCAACTCAAGTTCATCACTTATGCGCCGGTGATGTACACTTCAGCTAAATTCGGGCAGGGGGTGGACAAGCTGATGCCTTTAGTGTGTCAGGTATATCAGGAGAGGCACAAGAGGCTAGCCACTGCCGAGGTTAATGCGGTCATTCAGCAGGCAGTTGCCACGCATACTCTACCACGAAGCGGCCGTAAACAGCTAAAGATTTTATATGCCACTCAGGCGGAGGTAAACCCACCTACCTTCGTCTTTTTTGTTAATGATACCAAACTGATTCATTTTTCTTATCAACGTTACCTGGAGAACAAACTGCGTCAGGTATTTGGTTTCACAGGCACACCACTTCGTTTAGTCTTTAAGACGAGAGGTGAGTCATGATAATTGCCAAGTTTGCGGCCGTGGCGTTAGTTGGTTATCTTCTGGGCTCCGTCCCCTTTGGCGTAATAATCGCCAAGCGTAGTGCCAAGGTAGATATCAGGCAGCTTGGCAGCGGTAAGATAGGAGCAACTAATGTATTACGTGTGGCGGGTAAGAAAGCGGCGGCGATAGCACTCATTCTTGATATATTGAAGGGATTGCTGGCGGTATTATTTGCTGGATTGCTATTCGGCGGTGACTACGTGGTGGTGGGTGGCTCTGCTTTATGGTGGTTGATGAGAAGCGCCCAGGTCCTGGCGGCTTTTGCGGCAATAGCCGGACATAAGTGGTCGGTGTTTCTGGGATTTAAGGGAGGGAGGGGTGTTGCCACCTTCTTTGGCGGGTTATTAGCTTTATGCCCGGTGGCAGCACTGTTTGGTGGCGAGGTTTTGTTTCTTGGGGCAAGCTTAACCAGGTATGCCTCACTGGGTTCCATTGCTGGGGCAGTAGGCACCTATACCATATTAGTACCCCTGACCATTATGAACGGGTTCCCCCTTGAATATCTGGTTTACACTCTGGTCGGTGCCATATTCATCATTGTCGTGCACCGGGATAACATTGCCAGACTGCTATCAGGCAAAGAACGCAAGATTGGTGAGAGGGTTAAGGTAAAGGATTCACTCCCGTCCACCAGTCCGTAAATCAAGCTTTTCCGGAAGACCAGCGAGAATGCGAGGTAAGAGATGCTTAAGGTTGCCATTATTGGCACTACTATCTGGGGGATGACTTTGGGCGTCGTTCTGGGACAAAAGGGGATACAGGTAGGCTTGTGGGCGCGGACGGAGCAGGAAGCTGAGGAAAAAAGAAATAATGGACCAGACCCAGAATTATCTCCTGGCATCACCTTTCCTCCCCAGCTATTTATTACCCATGATTTAGCCGAAGCTTTAGACGAGGCTAAAGCGGTGTTCTTGGTGGTGCCCTCTCAGTCCATGAGACAGAATATCAAGATGGTGGCAAGTCATCTGGATAAGTCAATGCTGATAGTGAGCGCTGCCAAAGGCTTGGAGATTGGGAGTGGCAAGCGCATGTCGCAGGTAATCGCTGATGAAATAAACCCGCGTTTTTGCTCTAACATTTGTGTGATTTCTGGACCTAATCTAGCTCGGGAGATCTTGCAAGGTCTGCCTGCGGCGACCGTAGGGGCGGCTGAAGATAGCTCCGTCGCTAGGAAAGTGCAGAGGCTGTTAACCAGCCCAAACTTCTGTGTCTTTACCAATACTGATGTTACTGGGGTGGAGCTGGGAGGAGCCTTAAAGAATATCATTGCTCTGGGTGCTGGCATGGCTGATGGGCTGGGCTATGGTGATAATGCCAAGGCAGCCTTTATGACTCGAGGTCTGACTGAGATAACGGCGCTTGGCGTTGCCTTGGGGGCTAATCCGCTTACCTTTTCTGGCTTGGCTGGGTTAGGAGATGTCATTACTACCTGTGCTAGCCCGTTGAGTCGTAACCACTATGTTGGGGTGGAATTGACCAAGGGGCGTTCGGTGATGGAGATAGTTAACACCATGAATGGTGTCGCTGAGGGGGTGACCACCACTCTTGTTGCCCGGAATCTGGCCCATAATCTTGGGCTGGAAATGCCGATTACGGAAAGGGTCTATCGGGTGCTCTATGAGAATGCTGACCCTCGTGAGGTGGCGGTTGAGATGATGGGAGGTAACGTCAGGCACGAGTTATCGGGGCGGAGGTGGCGTTTGTTCTCCTTCTTTAGACGAAAAAAGAGCCCTTCTGCGACCTAATCAATCTTTTCCCTTTGGTGGGATTTTCAGTTAAGAATCAGGATTTCCGGGGCTTTTTTGCGCTGGGTCCAGGGTGCTAGCTAATTCTTGAAATAGCTGGCGCTGCTCTTTGGTTAGCTTTTCGGGAGTAACCACCAATATCCTCACTATCTGGTCGCCACGCCCGTTTTTGCCCAGGTGCGGTATGCCTTTATTCTTAAACCGGAATTCTTTACCCGTCTGGCTGCCGGCTGGAATATTGAGTTTGGTTTTACCATGAAGGGTCGGCACTTCTATCTCATCGCCGAGGGCGGCTTGAGCAAAGTTAATAAGTAGCTCGTAGAGAATGTCGTCGCCGTCTCGGGTGAAGAACTCGTGTTTTTGTACTGATAGTGCCACATAAAAGTCACCGGCAGGGCCGTCTCTCATTCCAGCGTCACCTTCACCATTAAGGCGTATTCGAAAGCCGTCTTCCACCCCGGCTGGGATATTGATTTTAGTACGGTGCTGGCGTTTTTCTCTGCCAGTACCCTGGCATTGCGGGCAGCGCTCGGCGATAACTGTACCCTCACCTTGGCACTGGTTACATATAGCGGTATTGATGAAACTGCCAAAGAGACTGCGCTGGACTCTGCGCACCTTGCCGGTACCATTGCAGTTGGGACATCGGCTGAGCTGACTGCCCGGCTTAGCACCGGTGCCAGAACATAGAGAGCAAACTTCGGTACGCTTTATCTCTATTTCTTTTTCACAGCCGAAGGCTGCCTCTTCAAATGAAATAGTCGTTTGGCAGTGCAGGTCGGCACCACGTTGGGGGGCATGGCGGGCAGCGTAAGTCATACCACCGAAAAAGGCGTCAAAGATATCACCGAAGCCACCGAAGTCGAATCCGTCAAAGCCCCTTGTGAAGAAGCTTTCGGCACCGCCATGACCAAACTGGTCATAGGCAACCCGTTTGTTGTCATCAGAGAGTACCTCGTAGGCCTCATTTATTTCCTTGAATTTTTCTTCAGCACCATCATCGTGATTGTGGTCAGGATGATACTTAAAGGCTAGCCTGCGATAAGCCTTCTTTATTTCCTCACCAGTAGCGTTGTGAGGCACTCCCAGAACCTCATAGTAATCCCGTTTGGTAGTCATTTTGAAAGTATCCTAAGCCTGTAATAAGCAGACAATCTCTATTTATGATAGTAACAAGCCCATGGTCAACTGTCAAGGAAAAGCGGGTTCGACTTAATGTCCAAAATGCGACAAAAACCTGTTGACGGTATTAGAACATTTGTGCTATTCTTTCATTGTTTGTTTTCGAGGTGGGCCATGGTGCCAGAGTTGAGCGAACTGGATGATGGTGAGAATAAATCTTGGAATGGAGGAAACCTTACTGAAAATGAGTCCGATTCTCTCCCGGAATACTGTAAGTATAAAGATGAAGGCTGCGACCTGGCTGGTTCCTGTCTTAATTGCCCATTTCCCAAATGTATTTATGAGCAGCCTAGAGGCAGGCAGCGCTGGAGGAAGAAATTGCGGGACCAGGAGATAGCCAGGCTGTTTACCGGCGGGGAAAGGGGGGTCAAAGAACTGGCGCTGATGTTTGGGGTTAGCCAGAGGACGGTGCAACGAGCGTTGAAGAATTCTTTGCCTAAAGGAGAATTGTCTAAAGATGAATGAAAATGTTCCGATGCAATTAGCGCGCTTGGATTTAGATAGAATCAGAGGTTATCGAGAGCTCCTTGATTTCTATCATGGACGACAGTGGGAGGGCAGGGAAAGGCGGGGTGAAAGACGCCTGATTTTTAACTACGCCAAAGTCTTCATTGACAAAATCACCTCATATCTCATGTCTGGCATCAACTTTGCTGTTGATGCCGTTGAAGATTCTGATGAAGCCAGAGCTAGAGCCCAGAAGGCTGAGGCGGCTCTTTACCGGGTTTATCAGGATAATAATCTGGAACAGTTAGACCTTGAGACGGAAATCGACTGTGCCATAATGGGGGATGCCTGCTATAAGGTTATCTGGGATACCGTGGAAAAGAAAGTCAGGATAACCGCACCGGACATTCAGGGCATCTATGCCTGGTGGCTGGGGGATGATACCTCGCGGGTATGGCGGGTTGCTTCTAAATATACTCTGTCTGCGGAAGAGGCGGAACTTCTCTATCAGGTAAAGCCTAAGAATAAGACGGTGACCGTTGTTGAGCTATGGACAGAGCCGGAGTTTGAACTCTATCTGGACAATACCCCGCTTGAGAAGAAGCCAAATCCCTACGGCTTTATTCCCTTTATCATCTATCCCAACCTTCGTGAGCCAAAGAAATTCTGGGGTATATCTGATTTGACCCAGATCATGGAATCGCAAAGGGAACTGAACCGGGCGATGAGTCAGCTATCTCACATCCTGGAATTATCGGGTAACCCCATTGCCGTTCTGGAGAACGTGGAGGAATCTGAGGACATCGCTATCCGGCCAGGCGCAGTATGGAACATACCTGAGGACGCCAAAGCCTACCTGTTAGATTTGCTCCAGGGCGGTGGCGTCAATCTCCATATAAATTATATTAATCTGCTCTACCGCGCTCTGCATGATATTTCCGAATCGCCCCGGTCTGCCTTCGGTGGCACGGAGCGCGATTTGTCCGGGATAGCCCTTGAGATTGAGCTTCACCCACTGCTGCAGAAGGTGAGAAGGAAGAGGATTATCCGGACAGCGGTCTATAACCGCCGGAATCAGATGGTTCTCAAGCTTCTGGAGAAGTATCAGGGGGAAAATTTCGGGGACGACTATTTGCGGGTGGTCTGGGGTCCGGTGCTGCCTCAGGATATCGCCAGGCAGGTAAACAACGAGCAGATATTAGTCCAGACCGGAATCCATTCGCGGAGAAGGGCAATGGATGAGATCGGCATCAGGGACCCTGAGTACGAGTTCAAGAGATGGCTTGAGGAGCGGGAGACCATCCTCAGAATGAATAAAGAGCTTAACGCCAAGTCCGCCAAGAGCGAAAGGAGAGAGAGGGCTTTGCCTCAAGGGGAAGGCGTTGAGGAATAATCAGCAGGAGGAAGTACAGTGGCTGATGAAGAGAAAGAAGTGACGGACGAGCTGGAAGCTATCAGAGACGAAGTTACCCGGCTGAAGCAGGAGAAGGAGGAGTTTATCCGTGCGCTTGAGTCTAAAGATGCTGTCATCGCTGAGCTTGAGCAAGCGGCAACCAGCAAAGATAGCGAGATAGCTATCCTGAAACAGGCTATCGCTGAGTCGGAACAAAAGCTGGCAGAAATCAATGCTACCCTGGCTCAAGCAGTAGCCAGCTATAAAAGTCTGGTAGTGAAGACAAATCCGGAGATACCGGCGGAGCTGATCACTGGGGACACCGTTGAGGCGATAAATGAATCTCTGGAAAATGCCCGAGCCCTGGTTGATAAGGTCAAACAGGGAATTGAGGCGGAAATCTCCCGGACCAGAGTGCCGGCTGGGGCTCCTCAAAGAGCACCGCTCGACCTGTCAGTTCTATCTCCAAGGGAGAAAATTCAATATGCAATAGGAGGTAAAAAATAGATGGCGTTAACTTTAGCGGAAGCAAGCAAACTATCAAACGATATGTTGCTTCAGGGAGTGGTGGAGACCATTGTTAAGGATTCACCTATCCTGCAGCGACTCCCCTTCATCGAAATCGTGGGCAATGGTCTGACCTATAATCAGGTTCTAACTCGTGCGATTCGATGCTTGTTATGGGGATTAGTGCCTTGACCTCGATACGGTCTAGGTATGCCCAAACCTCTGCTTGAACTCGGTCGAGCCATCCTCTGATTGCAGCAGTGTGAAGCTCGCCTTCGTCCTTTGTATCGGGTAGGTCCATTACCAACACAGGAAGACCTTCGGTATCCCCACTTGCAATACAGTTGAGTTCGCCTTGGTATAGTTCAAGCCTAAATCTCACATCCTCGAGCTCGGCTAGCTGCTCCGGATCCAAATTTTGTTTTACGCTTGCCAGTCTCTCCTCTTCAGCTTCTATCGCACGTCGCATTAAGTTGGCCTTCTCTGCATCCAACCGTTTCACAACCCAATCTTCGGCCAATCTTTTCAATTTCTCCCTTACGTCAGCTAGGTTTTCCTCTACTGGTTTTATTGCTTCCTCTAACTGAGTTCTCCTCACCGTCAGGCTAGCGGTAGTATCTCTTAACGTCTTCGACATTGCCTCGGGGTTGCTCATAGCATCAACGAGATGCTTATAGACTTTGTCTTCTAACCATTGGGCATCAAAGATTGGTAACTGGCACCTGTGGTCATCTATACCTTTAGTTTCAAGCCGCCTACCGGGGCATGAGTAAACCCGGCGACCTTTAGTGCCATGCGAGTATGAGCAGCTTAGGATGCGACCGCAAAGTCCGCAATGAATCATGCCTTGTAATAGCCACGACAAACCTTTACGACGATGAAGGTGTGAATTCTCATGGCGTCTTTTCTGGGCCAATTCCCACAGCCAATGCTCAATGATGATGGGGGTTTCGACACCAGTGGGGTGTTCGCCCTTGTAGGCAGAATGTGTAATTATGTCCCTGACCGCCGTCTTATGCCATAACCTACCTTGCTGCCGTGGTTTCACATGGTCTATATTCAGCAGCCTTGCAATTTGTTCCATTCCCAGCCTATCAAACACATAAGCGCCATAAATGCGTTTAACTACTGCTGCCTCATCCTCTTTGACTTCTAGCTTCTTGGTCTCCCGATTATAAACATATCCATATAGTGGCTGTCCTGGTCCCCACCTACCCTCTTTATAGCGAGCGTAGCGACCAGCTTTGGTTCGCTCGATGATAGCCTCCCTTTCCCACTCAGCGATAATGCCAAGAATTTGGAAGACAAACTTGCCCATGGGTTTGGAGGTGTCAACTCCTTGGTCAATGAAGACCAAGTGGGCAGCATGATTCCTCAGCCCTTCCTCAAGCTCAAGTAGCAATCGTAAATTGCGGGAAAGTCGGTCAAGCATAGTACATACAACACGGTCAACGCGCCGAAGCTTGACATCCGTTAACAGTCTCCGTAGGGCAGGACGATTGTCATCCTTGCCGCTGCAGCCAGCATCACAGTAATCCAAGATTACCTCGTCACCGTCGCAGAAGGCTTCCAGTTTTGCCTTCTGATTCTCAAGTGACGTACCCGTTACCTGCTCATCAAGCGAGACTCTCCGGTAAAGTGCTGACCTCATCACTCGTTTTCCCCTTAACCATTCCGATTAACTTGTCATCCTGTACGACCTACCAAGGCTTGGAAGGTAAATTCTATGCAGCCAAGTTTGAAGCTCGACTGAAACCTGATACAACCTACTGCACTCCTAACTACCTCTAGGCTAATTCGTCAGCTCCTGCCCTTTTGCCAATTATATTCCATATCACGGAAAATGTCAACCACCGGGTGCTTGTCTATGTGGTTGTTGAAGGCCGAATGTTTGAGCTATACTCAGAATGCTATGGAAGATTACCTTTGTCTGAAATGCTTTAACACTTGGAAAGGCAGGGTTGAAGAGTACCGGGATTGGAAGAGGCGAAAGTGTCCCCATTGCGGGAGCAGGCAAACAGTTAAGAAGAGCATCTATGACCGGGCAGTCAATGCTGTAGCGGAATCTTTGGAGTCTTCTCCACCACCGTTGCCACCACTACCGAGTAGTGTCCTATTCTGCTGGGATGTCATAAATGAGACACTGCCAGACCCAACGTTAGCTCCCAGGGTCATTAAGAGAATATACAAGGAGGCGAAAGGAAAACTTGGCGAGAGGAGCCAGCCGAAACCCGGGGGTAATGCTGTAAAGGAAGGATAACTTTGTTCTTGTCGCCTCGACCTTGGCACTAGGGTCACGGTCACCATATGTGCCAATAAGTGACGGCCGTTTCTTATGAGGGTCGAGCCATTGTCTATTCATAATTGGCGGATTAAACTCAGACGAACCAGTTTGTACCACTTTGCGTTGTCACTATGCTTTGCTGTTAGATTTTCCTCTCTTGAAGTATCTAGTCCAAGTTAGTACAATGTGTCCAGGATAGTCCAAAAAGTACGGTCTATTTTTTAAGCGAATGTCCGCAACTAGTTGATTATATTCTCTAAATGCGTTGAGATATCTTCTGGGGGAGGTGGCCAATGGTAATCCGTTCGTTGACCGAGCAAATCTACCTTGAACTGATGGAAGGAGTCGAGAAGGGGTTGGACTGGGATGAAGTCCTGGCGAAATATGGAAAAAGCAAAGGTCCTCTCTACAATGCCTTTTCTCGAGCATTACCCCAACTCAGGGCGAGGTGCGAAGGACTGTTAGCTGAGACAAGCCAGGGGGAAGAAAAACGGAAAGAATTAGATAAGTATATAGCGCAACGTGGGGAGAGGAAAAGGGAACTGGATCAAGCAATAGGAGATGCGGAAACTCGCTTGAAGAAGCTGGTACAAGATGAAGCAGCAGCAAAGGAAAGGCTCAGCGGCTCAGAAAAGGAAATCCAGGATAGAAAGGGCTTAGCATCTTCCCTAACCAGATTGGAGAAATTGGGTTTTTCCCGGGAGAGGCTTGAGGAACTTGGTGAAAAAGTGAGTGAGATTGGAGCTAGTCACAGGCTTGCTCCTAACGATGCCGTGAACAAATTCTTTGAGGAGCTGAAACTATGGGATAAGAGGGTCGGGCTTGAGGCAGAAGTGGAAAGATTGACTTCAAGAAAGAATGAGACAGAGAAGGAGCTTAAAGAAATAGAAAGACGCTGCCAGGGGAAAAGGGCAGCCATTGAAGCGCTGGAGGAACTTAGAAAACATGGAGTTGCAACGCGAAGCATCCTCCTATGGAATGAAGTTGCCGCAGCAGCAGGGGTAGAGGTCAGCGAACTCGGGAGAGAAATACAGAATTGGGGTAGTTTGAGGGAGGCTAATAGAGCCGAGGAGGAAAGAAGAAAGAAGCTTAATGATGAAATAACCAGAGCCAGAGCTTCCCTGCAGGAGCTTGGTTTAAAGAGGGCGGAGATAGAAGGTGCAATAGCAGGGGTAACGGAGGAGGGAGTAAAGAGAGTCAGGGAGGCAGGTGTGAAAGCTACTGAGGAGGTAACGAAAATCACTCAAGGAATAAGGAAAGAAATCGATGAGCTTTATGCTCGGGCTTTTGAAGCCGGAGAAAAAGTGGGAAGAGTAGAGAAAACACTACCTGCCAAGGAAGAGGTCAAAAAGCTGTTGGACTTTATCTCCAGTCCTCACCTTCTCCCCAAAGACCATCCTGTTCTTTTCAGTGTGACCTGCTCTCTTTTACAATGGGTGAAAAACAACCGACAAAATATTGACGTCCTCGACTATGAGCGCATCGAGCGAGGTCTTGAGACTTTTAAGAAAGAGCTGTCGAAGTAAATGTCGAAACTAAAAGAAGCAATAGAGGAATTAGGGAGATGCTTAACTGAAAGCGAGAGGAACGCGGAGGAAGTTTTCGCCGTCATTTTAGAGCTTGACCGGGAACTTATGACCCACCATCTTGACCTGGTCAGAAGCCAAGTGGTATGGAAGTTGGAGGAGGCACAAGAGCGAGGATGGGACACCAGAAATGTGCGATTTGAGTTGAACTACAGAGGAGAAGTCAACCTTATACCGCCTTCAGAGAAATCCTCCCTGCTCTTTTCAATCGGCCTTACCCTGGAGCAGTTTCTTCGGGCTTTGGACAAAACGGCAGAGCTGGTCAGGGGAGGGAGTGATGTCGAACCATTTGTCCTGCTCAAAAAAATGGCTGATAAGGAACTCTTATCCTCTTTGCCAGAAAGGAAAAGGCAGTGATTGCACCGGTGGGTGATTTTCTGGCGTTAAAGAACTCAGTCCAAATGAGTACAACCGGTCCAGCGGAGTTCAGGCAGCGCTGGGCTTTTTCAATGGCGGATAAATGCTAATTCAGTGATATGCTTGAAGTACCCTATTCGCAAGACCACACTAATTTAACTGGTGGCTTCTTCACAACACATTAGATAGCCATCATCAAGGCAACGATTAGATAACATGGACTACTAGCAGTCTTTCCCTCGGCAAGTCCGCATATTATGCGGCTCAGGCTCAATGTCATCATTTAGATGACGGCATCCGAACTTCTTCTCAGGAACCGCGGATTAGAAATTGACCGGCAGAAAAATCTCACTTGCCCGCCGAAAAGTTGGACTACTGTGGACGGGTCGTACTGACTTGGACTGAATTCTTAGAGAAAACACAAAACTGAGAATTATATCAGGCTGAAGCGGCAGAGACTTGCTAGGATATCCGGGGACTAGGGCCAAGATTATGGTAATAAGGATGAATCATAGAATGGCTGGAATGAAGTGAAGATGTCCTTTTCAAGATGCTGTTTCCTTGGACTAACTTGAACCTTAATGGGCGAAACGATGAACGGCTACCTACAACAGGATGTAATAATCCTGCCAATGCGACCTCTTAACGAACGACCGTAAGCAGAATACCGAATGGCACTCTATTTAAGCACCTCTTTCAGTGCGCTTGCCACAGGATAGACGCTCCCCAGGCCACAAACGTACCGTGCCACTAGCAATGCAGTGTCCCAAGCACTAGTGTTCTTTTATCCATCGAACAAGGTCATCTTTAAGGAAGACTCGCTTCTTCCCGACCTTATGCGATGGCAGCCCCTCCTGCATCAGCTTATAGAGCGTCTG
>CAZUSN010000032.1:0-12427 GCA_964623035.1 uncultured Dehalococcoidaceae bacterium
CTAGCCCCTCTTCCTTTTCCTTCCCCCTCTCCTTTCAAGGAGAGGGGGACACAGGGGGTGAGGTTGATGAATTAACCTCTTATTAATCTTCTTTTTGACCCCTAAGCCCCCGAGCTAGTATACTACCGATAGCCCAATGCCATAACGGAGGTTCAAATGAATAGCGAGCGTTTGGCGGAGAAGCTGGTTTCATGGATAGGGGATAGGGTCTTAGCGACCGGGTGCAAGGGGGTGGTGTTGGGCATGAGTGGGGGGCTTGATTCTTCAGTGCTGGCAGTGCTATGTCAGCGCGCTTTCCCCCAAAACACGATTGGGTTAATCATGCCTTGCCATAGTAATCCGGAGGACAGGGCACATGCCCAGGAGGTGGCGAATAAATTTTTCATTCCAACTACAGAGATAGTCCTGGATGACGTCTATTCTGCCTTGCTTCAAACTTTACCTGATTACCGGGCAGACTCGGCACTGACCCGTTTGGCGAAGGCTAATCTTAAGGTCAGACTGAGGATGCTCACTCTGTACTATGTCGCTAATCAGCTACGATATATGGTGGTTGGTTCCAGTAACCGCAGCGAGGTCGCCGTAGGCTACTTTACCAAGTATGGTGATGGTGGGGTAGATATTATGCCTCTGGGCAATCTGGTTAAAGCGCAGGTCAGAGAGCTGGCTCGCTTTCTGGGTATCCCGCAGCCGATTATCGATAAGCCTCCTTCTGCGGGGTTGTGGGAGGGGCAAACTGATGAGGGAGAGATGGGCTTTAGCTATAATAACCTTGACCGTTATTTGCTCGCCGGTGAGGTCTCGAATGAAATTAGAAAGAAAATAGAGTTTATGGTCGCCAAAAGTGCTCACAAACGCTCACTGCCACCAATCCCTAGCTTATAGCGTATTATATTGCTAAGGAGGTTTATGGTGAAGATCACCAAGGTAACACCCATTTTCTGTGATGCTGGCTGGCGGGCTTTTACTTTCGTCAAGGTGGAGACTGACGAGGGTCTGGTAGGCTACGGGGAGTGCACTGATAACCGCTCCTCATTCGGCATCGGTGGCTGTATCCGGGATTTGGAGCCCAGGCTCATCGGACAGAACCCTATGACGGTGGAAAAACTATATCGAGAGATGTGTCTGCAATTTCTGCAGAACCCCGGTGGTATTGCCCAGAAAGCCATCGCTGGGGTAGAAATCGCCCTCTGGGACATCAAGGCTAAAGCGCTTAACCTACCACTTTATGAACTATTCGGGGGACCACTTTGGAACAAAATCAGAATTTACTGGTCGCATTGTGGCACCTACCGGGCGCGCAACCCGGAATTACTCACCCACAGACCGCCCATCAGAACTCTGGAGGATATCTCCAGGCTGGGTGAGGAAGTGGTGGAACGCGGTTATACCGCCCTGAAGACAAACATCATCATACCCGGTGAGCGACCCAGAATGTTCCGGGTCTTCGACCAGAATATCGACCGCAGCCTCTTGAAGGCGATTGATAGACAGCTTGGCACTTTCCGTAAGGCAGTTGGCGATAAGGTTGACATTGCCTTGGACTTAAACTTCAACTTCAAGACGGAAGGCTTTATCCAGGTGGCTAGGGTGGTGGAACCATATAATCTGATGTGGCTGGAAGTGGACCTTTATGACCCGGATGCGCTCTTGCAGGTCAAGCAGTCAACCAGAGTTCCGATTTGCTCTGCGGAGAATCTGTACACGATGAAAGGTTACCAGCCTTATCTGGAAAAGCACGCCTTGGATTTTTGTATGATTGACCTTCCCTGGAATGGCTATATTGAATCTCGCCATATCGCCGCTCAAGCCGATATGTACGAAATCATGGTGGCACCTCATAACTACTACAGTCACTTTTCGACCTTCATGAGCGCTCACCTCTGTGCTTCGGTGCCCAATGTGAAAATAATGGAGACCGATTTCGATAGTGTGCCGTGGCGCGATGATATTATCACTGAGCTTCCCGAAATTAGGGATGGCTATCTCATTTTGCCGAAGAAAGCAGGCATTGGCGCCGAGCTTAATGAGAAGGAGATTGCCAGGCATCCCTGGCCCACGTAATACCGTTATCGTGCTTTTACTAAACAATCTGTTTCACTTGTTTTAGAGGGGCAGTTGTGTTATGATGCAGTTAGGTGAGAAATGATCACCGAGAGAGAGAAGGCACTAGAGCTGGCTATCGGCCAAATTGAAAAAAGATTTGGCAAAGGTTCCATTATGAAACTGGGAGAGTCGGCGGCAACGCAGCCGATAGAGGCTATTCCCAGTGGCTCGCTGGCTTTAGACCTGGCCTTAGGCGTTGGCGGTATCCCAAGAGGACGCATCACTGAAATATTTGGTCCAGAATCATCTGGGAAGACTACCTTGGGCCAACACATACTCGCCGAAGCGCAAAAGCGAGGCGGTATGGCTGCCTACATTGATGTCGAGCATGCTTTAGACCCAACTTATGCGGCTAATTGCGGCGTTAATGTTGATGAGTTGCTTATCTCTCAACCTGATACCGGGGAGCAGGCTCTGGAGATTACCGAAGCCCTGGTCAGGAGCAGCGCTATTGATGCCATAGTGATTGATAGCGTGGCTGCTTTAGTACCCCGGGCGGAAATTGAAGGGGACATGGGAGAACCTCAAGTGGGCTTACAAGCCCGTCTGATGTCGCAAGCATTACGCAAACTGGCGGCCGCCATCGGGAGGTCGGGGACAGCGGTTATCTTCCTCAACCAGTTAAGAGAGAAAGTTGGCATTGTCTTTGGTAATCCTGAGGTAACGCCAGGTGGCCGAGCACTGAAATTTTATAGCTCGGTAAGGATAGACCTAAGGCGTGCTGACACCATCAAGCAGGGCAACGAAGCAATAGGTAGCCATATTAAAGCCAAGGTGGTCAAAAATAAGGTTGCGCCTCCGTTTCGAACTGCTGAGTTTGACATCATGTTTGACCATGGTATCAGCAAGGAGGGTAATCTCATTGACCTGGGTGTAGAATTAGGGTTGATAACTAAGGCTGGTGCCTTTCTCTCTTACGGTGATGTTCGCCTAGGGCAGGGTAGGGAGAGTGCCAGACAATATTTGGCGCAAAACCCTGAGCTTGCCCGGGAAATTGAACAGAAAATAAGGGCCTCAGCCGCTACCACTCACGTTACCGTGTCCAGTGAGTAGGGACATTTGAGATAGCATAATTTAATACTGGCAATAGAGTAAGTAAGGCTGAGGCGTAGGCTTCAGCCTTATGTTTTTAAGGCGGGCAGCAGATGAGAAAGATTACTGCTCTCCGTACCAGGAGAGGTAGGGAAAAGCGGGTGAAGGTATTTTTAGATGACCAGTTTGCTTTCAGCCTGGGGGCTGAAGTAGCCGCCAAAGAGAGCCTGCAAGTGGGGCAGGAACTATCGGCTGACCAGGCGGAAGCGCTGACGAAGTCTGACCATCTTCACCGTTGTCTTAATGCTGCCTACCGATACCTCGGCTACCGACCACGGAGTGAGGCTGAGGTAAGGGGACGGCTGCAACGCCGCGGCTTTGATGCCGGTTCCATAGAGGCAGTGATTGTTAGACTTAAGGAGCAGGGGCTGCTGGATGATGCTGCCTTTGCCCAATTCTGGAAAGAAAATCGGGAATCATTCAGTCCGCGCAGTCGGCGGCTAACTAAATTGGAGCTGAGACGGATGGGGGTAGTCGCTGACATCATAGAACAGGTGGTTAGTGATGTTGATGATGGAGAAAACGCCTACCGGGCAGCTCTGCGCAAGACCCATCACTGGCCACTTTCTGACTATCAGAGCTTCCGACGCCGACTGGGGGAGTATCTCAGGCGGCGGGGCTTTGATTACGAGGTGATAAATCAAACTGTAGGGCGAGTATGGCAGGAACGAGGGAATAGCTCTGGATAGCGTTTTGCTTTGGTATTATCTTGGTGTGTAGCTGTCTTTAGCTGCCCCCGAGAAATAAAAAATGGAGAATAAGGGGGGGTGAAAAATGGGAATAGATGTAATTGTAATTATCGCTATTTTCTTTGCCTTTGTTATTGGCACTGTCTTTGGTGCTATGGCTGCCTTCATTTTTCGAAGGGTTATGTTTAACCGCCAGATACGTATTGCCGAGAGGAAAGCAGCCAAGCTGATGGCTGATGCTAGAGATGAAGCCGGAGTGGTGTTGAATAACGCCAGGGATGAGGCAAAGAGAATCAAGACATCGGTTGATGCTGATTATCGTGAGCGTCGTATGGAGCTACAACGGCAGGAGAGCCGTCTGTCCCAAAAGCTTGAGAATTTGGAACGCAAGTTGGAGGGTGTGGAGCAGCGTGAGCGTAGCCTGGCCAGTAAGGAAAAGGAGATAGAATCCATCCGAGCTCAATTAGGTGAGCTCAAAGACAGGCAGTTGAAGCAGCTAGAATTGATTTCCGGCATGTCAACTGATGAAGCAAGAAAGCGGCTGCTAGATGCTGTAGAAGTTGAGATGCAGCAGGAGACCTCGCGGCGCCTTCGCGAATGGGAAATCAAGCTGAAGGAGGAGGCGGACAAAAAAGCTCAGGAGATTTTATCCCAGGCGATTCAGCGTAGCGCCTCTGAGGTTGTGGCTGAGTCTACAGTGGCGGTGGTGCCTCTCCCAAGTGATGAGATGAAAGGCAGGCTCATCGGGAGAGAAGGCCGTAACATTAGAGCTCTGGAGCAGGCTACCGGAGTTGACCTGATTATCGACGATACTCCGGAGGCAGTGACCGTGTCCAGTTTTGACCCGGTACGCCGGGAGATAGCCCGTACCGCTTTGACTAAGCTCATCCTCAATGGTCGCATCCACCCGGCACGCATTGAAGAGGTGGTGGCTAAAGCTAAGGAAGAGGTAGAGGCGGATATTTATGGTGCCGGCGAGCAGGCAGCCTACCAGGTAGGCGTGCACGGGCTGCGCCCCGAGCTGATCAAGCTGCTGGGGCGCCTGAAATATCGGACCAGCTATGGACAGAATAGCCTATCCCACAGCATTGAGACAGCGCATATTGCGGGCATGATTGCCTCTGAGCTGGGAGCCGATGTTGCCATCGCTAAAAGAGCTGGACTGCTTCATGACATTGGTAAAGCGTTAGACCGGGAGATAGAAGGCACTCACGCTGCTATCGGGGCTGACCTGGTCAAGCAGTGGGATAAGTCGCCGGAAGTGGTACAGGGTATCGCTCAGCACCACCTTGAGATGGAGGATATTAGTCTATGGGGTTTTATCATCTCGGCGGCAGATGCTATCAGCAGCGCCAGACCGGGGGCACGGCGCGAGTCATTGGAGAGTTATCTGAAGCGGATGAAGGCGCTGGAAGATATTGCTAACAGCTTTAAGGGAGTAGAGAAGTCGTACGCAATTCAAGCCGGGCGTGAGATTCGCATCCTGGTTAAACCGGAGGAGATAGATGACCTTGGGGCAATGAGGCTTGCCCGCGATATTGTGAAGAAGATAGAGGAAGGTTTGGAGTATCCCGGGCAAATCAAGGTTACCGTGCTCAGAGAGACCAGAGCGGTGGACTATGCCAGGTAAGAGGGATTGATGTTAATACTGGTCATTGGTGATATCATCGGACAGCCCGGTAGACAAGCGGTGTTCAGGTTTCTACCCGCTTTGCGCCAGCAATATGATTTCGATGTGATTATTGCTAACGCAGAAAACGCCGCGGGGGGCTTTGGTCTGACCTCAGCCATCGCCAGGGAACTAATCGAGGCTGGCATCGATGTCCTGACTTCAGGCAACCATATCTGGGCACAGAAAGAGATTATGGCTTACCTTGACGGTGAGCTGCCCATTCTGCGCCCGCTAAACTACCCTTCTGGAGTGCCCGGCAGGGGCTATCTTATCCTCGGGCGGGTAATGGTGGTGAATCTGATGGGCAGAACCTTTATGAGTGATATCGACTGCCCATTTCGGACCATGGATAAGCTATTGGCGGAGCTTGAGTCAAAGCCACCGGTGGTTATCGTTGATTTTCATGCTGAAGCTACCTCGGAGAAGATGGCTATGGGGCGATACCTGGATGGTAGGGTAAGTGCTGTGCTCGGCACTCATACCCACGTCGGCACCATCGATGCCCAGATATTACCCGGGGGCACCGCCTATGTCACCGATATTGGCATGACCGGTCCAACGGATTCAATCATTGGTGATGATGCCGAGTCAGTAATCCAGCGCTTTCTCACTGGAATGCCTCATCGTCTATCGGTGGGAAAGGGAAAGCCAATCTTAAATGCTATAATGGTTGAAGTGGCTGAAGATAGTGGTCGGGCGAAAAATATTGAGCGCATTTGTCTCTCCATGGAGAAGTAGTGAGCAAAGTTGACCTGCATCTTCATTCCACCGCTTCTGATGGTAGATTAAGTCCAGAGGAAGTTATTAGCAAAGCGGCGGCACTCGGCTTAGCTATTATTGCGCTGGCTGACCATGACACTGTGGATGGTATTGTTCCGGCTCTAAGAGAAGCCCAAAAATTCCCCCAGCTAAAAGTTATTCCGGCTGTTGAAGTCAGCACTGATGTTCCCAGCGGTGAGGTTCATATTCTCGGCTATTTCATTGATTATACCAGCCGGGAGCTGGCGGAAACTCTCGTCCGCTTTCGCCATTCCCGCGAGAGACGGGCTCAGGGAATGGTGGCGAAGCTGGCTGATTTAGGTATCCATATCGAGTGGCAGCGAGTCCGCGAAATAGCCGATACCGGCACCATCGCACGTCCTCATATTGCCCGGGCGATGCTGGAGAAAGGCTACATCCGTTCCATACGTGAGGCTTTCGACAAATATATTGGGCGTGATGGTCCGGCTTATGTCGAGCGGGAAAAGCTGACGCCCGCAGAAGCGGTGGAGCTGGTGGTGCAGACTAATGGGTTGCCGGTGATGGCACACCCGTTGACTGCTCCAGAACCAGAGGCGATGGTTGCCGAACTTAAGTTAGCCGGCTTGGTGGGCATGGAAGCCTATTATAATGGCTACACCATTGATGAAATCGAGCGTCTGGCAAGACTAGCAAACAAGCACGGTCTTATTGTCACCGGCGGCAGTGATTACCACGGTCTGGGTGATAGTGATGAAACGATGATGGGTGGTGCTGATGTGCCTGTGGAGTCAGCGGAAAGACTGATGGCGCTGGCAAAGCAGCGAGCCCTTAAGATAATCAAACCATGAATAATTGTTTCTCCCTGAGGAGCTCATGGCACTTTGGTTTGTCTTGATAGCAGGCGCCTACCTTTTCGGTTCGGTGCCAACCGCCTATCTGGTAGCCAAGTTGACTCGCGGCATAGACCTGAGACAATTTGGTACTGGACAGGTGGGGGGTGGCAATCTGTGGCGGATGACCTCTTGGTATCTGGCACTGCCGGCAGGTCTGTTTGATTTGAGCAAAGGCTTGGTGATGGTATGGATAGCCCAATTAGTGGACTTGAGCCTTGCCCAGCAGATAATGGTGGGGCTGGCGGCAATCATCGGGCATAATTGGCCGGTCTTTCTTGGTTTTAACGGTGGCAGGGGGGTCGGCACGGCTATTGGTGTCATCCTCATTCTTCCCTTTATCAATGACATGACACCCTGGGCTTCCATAGCCTTTTTCAGCTTTCTGGTGGCTGGCTCAGTTATCCTGCGTAGCTCAGCGCTACCGGTATTGGCTGGAGTGACGGCAATGCCCATAGTTAGCGCGTTCTACGAGCCGGTTTCGGTTACCCTTGCTTTCGCTGCTATCTTTCTGGTAATCGTTATCAGGCGACTAACGGCACCTCGAGTGGCAGAGGCTATCTCGGTGAGCAGGAAACGATTGCTGTTTAATCGTCTCCTTTTTGACCGCGATATAATGGACAGGAAAGCCTGGATGTATCGAGTAACTCCTGAAGATAAGGAACAATCAAAGCTGCCGAAAGGTTGACATAATGAGATGCGCGGCTCATCCTGAGGTGGAAACTAACCTGAGATGTGGCAAGTGTGGCAAGCTAATCTGCCCCAGGTGCCTGGTGCAGACACCGGTAGGAGCCAGATGCCCGGAGTGTGCCAAGCTGTATAAACTGCCCACTTACCGCGTTTCCGCTCAGTACTATTTAAGGGCAATCGGCGCGGCGCTGGGAATGGTTATTGTCTGCGGGATTGTCTGGGGGGTGGTGAGAAATTTCTTGCCTTTCATTTTTTTCAATTTGTTGCTGGGTCCCGGCGCTGGTTATGCCATCGGTGAGGTGGTTAGCCTGTCAGTCAACCGCAAGCGTGGCAAGGGGTTAGCTGCCGTGGCTGGGGTGGGGGTGGCAATCAGCTACCTGGTCAGCATTTTTCTCCCATTGGGGCTTCCGTTTGCTTCTTTTCATTTTAGCCTGTTTGGCCTGATTGTCGACTTGGCAGCATTAGTGCTGGGTATTTTCGTTGCTGTCATCCGATTCCGCTGAAGAAACTGATATTTTGTCTTAAATCGAGGAGAAACAAATATGGAGCCAACTCGTGAAGTATTCTGGAATATCACGTTCGGGGTCATTATCGACGTGCTGGGGATTCTTGCCGTCGTCTTTTTCTTTTATGTGGGCTACCGTCGCTATCGGTTGTGGCGACTGGGCAGGCCGGATAACCGCTTCAGCCATTTGGGGAAAAGAATAGGGACATTCCTGGTCTATAAGGTCGTGGACCTTTTACTCCACCGCAAATTCTTCAGTGTGGCTGATGGTCTGGGGCACCGGCGTTTTTTGCTGGCTGACCTTCGCCCCAGGGATTTTTATCCCGGCTTAATTCATTTCCTCATCTTTGCTGGCTGTGTTGGGCTGTTCCTCGGGACGGTCCTGGTAGCGGTCAGCCATTACTTCTTTCAGTTTTTGCAGGGCAGTTTTTATTTAGGTTTCTCCCTGGCTCTTGATATCTTTGGCATCATGGTTTTAGTCGGGGTAATCCTGGCGATTCACCGGCGCTACATACAAAGGCCGGAGCGGCTGGACAATAAGGGTGAGGATTTAGCGGCTCTGCTCATCCTCTTTGTCCTGTGTTTAAGTGGCTTCGTTGTTGAGGGGTTTCGCATCGCCGCCACTGAGTTAAAGACTAATCCTGACTGGGCACCATGGTCGCCGGGTGGCTATATCCTGGCTCTGGGCTTCAGTGGTCTAAGTCAAGCGACGCTGCTAACCTGGCATCGAATCGCCTGGTGGCTCCATTCCCTTATGGTGGTGGGTGCCATTCTTTACATTTCTCTCTATTGGAATCGGCTCTGGCATATCATCGTTTCTCCAATCAACGTTTTCCTGAAGAATCTGGAGCCGCGGGGGGCTCTAATGCCTATTGACCTGGAGAAAACCGAGGTCTTTGGCGTTTCCAAGATTGAAGATTTCACCTGGAAGCACCTTCTGGACCTGGACGCCTGCACGCGCTGCGGTCGGTGTCAGGATAACTGTCCTGCCTATCTCAGCGGTAAACCTCTAAGCCCCAAGAAGGTGGTTCAAGACCTCAAGACACATTTTCAGCAAGTTTATCCAAAACTCTTCTCTTTAAAGCCGGCGGAATCACGGCAGGATATGGTCAATGAGGTCATCACCAAGGATGTGGTCTGGAATTGCACCACCTGCTATGCCTGCCATGAGGTCTGCCCGGTATTTATCGAGCCGATGGTGAAGATTATGGAGATGAGGCGAAACCTGGTGCTGGAACAAGCCTCCATTCCTGAGACCGGTGAAGGCGCTTTGAAGAGTATTGAAGCCAGGGGGCATCCATGGCGGGGCACCATGCTCAGCCGCACTGACTGGGCAGAAGGGCTGGATATCAAAACTTTGGCCACTGATAGCAATGTTGCTGTCCTGTTCTGGGTCGGCTGCACCGAGGCTTTGGAGGAAAGAAGTACCAAAGTAGCTCAGGCAATTGCACGGATACTGAAGCTAGCTGGCGTTAACTTTGGTATTCTGGGTGTGGAGGAGAGCTGCTGCGGTGACCCGGCACGGCGTCTGGGCAATGAATATCTCTTTCAGCTTCAGGTGGGAAAAAACATTGAGCTATTTAAGAATCATGGCATCAAGAAGATAGTTACCGGCTGTCCTCACTGCTATAACACTTTGAAGTATGAATACCCCCAGTTTGGCGGCGAGTTTGAGATAGTGCACCACACTGAGTTTATCGCCAACCTGCTCAGGAAAGGTAAGCTGGGGACCATCGAAGGCAAGGGAGGTGTGGTAACCTATCATGACTCCTGCTATCTGGGGCGGTATAACGCTATCTATGAGTTTCCGCGTCAGATTCTAAAGAGCCTGCCCGGTATCAATCCGGTGGAGATGAGGCAGAATCGGGAGCGCGGCTTCTGCTGTGGTGCCGGCGGTGGGCATCTCTGGCTGGAGGAGCAAAAAGCGGGCCAGCGCATTAACGAAATGCGGACGGAGCAGGCGATGGCGGCTAAAGCTGAAGTTATTGCTACTGCCTGTCCCTATTGCCTGCAGATGTTTGAGGACGGGATAAAAGCCAAGGAGGTTGGTGAATCGCTTAAGGTTAAGGATATTGCTGAACTGGTCGCCGAGGCAACAAGGGGAAATTGACGGTAATGGCAGAATATAGTAACTTTAAGCATAGTGATTTGGGAATCCAAGGAGGCATGAGATGCGGAAAGTAGCTGTAGTTGGCGTTGGGGAAACGAAGTTCAGCGGCCCTCAGGAGAAGACCAGTGTTGAGCTTTTCGCTGAAGCTGCCGCCGAGGCGCTTGAGGGGTCAAACTTAAAACCGAAGGACATCCAGGCTCTGTTCCTGGGCAACGTTCTGGGAGACTTTTCCGAAGGGCAGGGGATGGTGCAGGCTTTTGCTGCCGAAAATATCGGCTGCTTCAATATTCCCGCCAACAGGTATGAGGGAGCCTGTGCCTCAGCCAGTATGGCCGTCAGGGATGCCTTCATGTGGGTGGCTTCCGGTTTTTATGACATTGTCCTGGCTGGGGGTGTGGAGAGGGCGGCGACCATGGGAACTGCCTTAGCCACACGCACCTTTTCCATGTTCAGTGACGCGCGCTATGAATTCCCCTCGGGGATAACTTTTCCGGCTGTCTTCGCCATGCTCGCCCATCTCTATTCGGTGAAGTATGGCATACCTCTGGAAAAACTCAAGGAGCAGCTGGCTACAGTATCAGTGCAATCTTACCGTTATGGCATGTTCAACCCCAAGGCACATCTGCGCAAGCAGGTAACCGTGGAGGCAGTGTTAAATTCGTTTATGGTGAGCACTCCGCTCCAGCTACATGATTGTTGCCCGTTTTCTGATGGTGCTGCTGCCCTGGTTCTGGCTTCTGAAGGTGCTGCCAAGAAGCTAACCGGCAAACCGGTCTATATCATCGGGGTAGGTCAGGCTTCCTCCGGTCCCTTAGCTAACCAGCAGGATTATTTGCCCCGGCTCAGGGCGAGAGAAATCTCTTCAAAGCAAGCCTATGACATGGCTGGGGTTAAGCCAGGGGACATAGATGTCTGTGAGCTTCACGATTGCTTCAGCATTGCCAGCCTTATTGCGGCAGAAGGTCTCGGTTTCTTCGAATTTGGTAAGTCAGGTGAGGCCTGGATGAAAGGTGAGGCGGATACAGGCGGTAAGGTAGCCATAAATCCCTCTGGCGGCTTAAAGTCGAAAGGACACCCCATTGGTGCTACCGGTGCCGGTCAGGTCTATGAGATAGCCAAACAATTAAGAGGCGAAGTTGAGCCAGAGCGACAGGTGGAAGGTGCCAAAATCGGGATGACCGATACTCTGGGTGGTGATGGTGGCACCCTGGTTAACATGATATTCCGGCGGGGCTGGTAGCCACCGGCGATTTAGTTTCACGGAGGCGGTAAATGGAATATAAGCTTACTTTTAAACAATATAACGAGGCGCTGAAACAAAATAAATTGTTGGGCTTGAAATGCCGTGCCTGTGGTGCAATTACCGTGCCGCCCAAATTGGTGTGTCGCCAATGCGCCAGCCCAGATTTGCAAGTGGTCGAACTCAAGGGCACGGGCAAAATCCAAACTTTTACTACCTGTAATGTTGCTCCCGAAGGGCGTGAAAATGAGGTCCCCTATGTTATCCTGTTGATTGAGCTTGATGAAGGACCCTGGATAATGGGCAATTTGACCGGCATTGACCCAAAAGCAGCTACGATGGAGTTAATTGGCAAAAAGGTAAAGATGGGGGACACTAAAGTATTCCCCGGTGATAGGTATTCCGCAGGTGACAGTGCCAGGCCAACTTTTGTCTTGGAAACTTAGGACGCAAATTTGAAGTCTATCCGACGATACTAGACGAGATTAAAGAGATTATCAGGCGAAGTATACGCCATCAGGTTTCAAACCAGAGCCGCTTTTATCTTTTTAGCTTTCCCGCATTAGCTGTCTGGCAATGGTCATTCGCTGCATTTCCGAAGTGCCTTCATAGATTTCGGTGATTTTGGCATCACGGAGGTAGCGTTCCAGAGGATATTCTTTGATATAACCATAGCCGCCAAATATC
Organism: uncultured Dehalococcoidaceae bacterium; assembly: GCA_964623035.1. GTDB lineage: Bacteria > Chloroflexota > Dehalococcoidia > Dehalococcoidales > RBG-16-60-22 > CAZUSN01. The sequence continues at coordinate 12,423 of CAZUSN010000032.1, forward strand.
TGGAC
>CAZUSN010000033.1:0-12310 GCA_964623035.1 uncultured Dehalococcoidaceae bacterium
CCATATCATACTCCTTCCCTGCAAGGGAATTTACTCGCGGCATCTAGCTGGTAGCTTCCTCCACTCCATCCCAGCAATCAAGATGACAGGCGTATCGGACACAAGAGCCTTGAAAATCTATTTCGTTATTTGAGTTTATAATCTTTCCCTCAGCTACAACAAGGACATTCTGTCCCTTTTCCATCAGTTCTCCGCATTTATCACAAGTGATAACACCTAAACGAGCTTCCATCATACCAAACTCCTCTTTCCTCAGCCTCACTTATTTCTTTTTCGGCTTGATAGTTTCTCTTAAAGATATTGAGGTTATACTTGACCCCCACTTTATCTTCATTAAATGGGTCATGATGAGCATCAGGATGGGATGCTTCTCCCCCCAGGGCACCAATAGTTCATAGACCGTGGAATTATAGACTTCATCGTCCTTGCGGTGCTTCTCCCTGGCTTCCTTTATCCTGTCAAGGACATACTTTCTATATTTAAGTCTTGCCCGGTCTCTTTCCTCTTCTCTGGTCAGCGGTCTCTCCAGATTAGACAGCTTATCGATGCCAGTCGATACGTCTTCAAGATTCTGTTTTAATTCCTCATCTGTCATCATAGTCTCACCTTCCACAACAGTGTTTATACTTCTTGCCGCTGCCACAGGGACAGGGTTCATTGCGACCTATCTTTCTGCCGCCAACTCTGGGCTGCGACTTACTTACCCCGCTGCCGCGGCGGGCTACCTGCGCCATTATTGAGGTTGCCGGCTTTGGCGCCTCCCGCTTAATGCCCAAATGATATATGGTGTGAGCCACATCACGCTGGATGGTATCGAGCAACGTTTGAAATTGGCGGTATCCTTCACTCTTATAAGCATCAACTGCCCTCGTCTGGCGCAAAGTCTGCCACTGTGCCTGAAGACGCATATTCTCCATCGCCGTCAGGTGCTCTACCCACAGATTGTCCATGATGCGCAACATCACCAGCCGCTCCAGCACCCTCATACTCTCAGCACCAAGCTCCCTCTCCCGCTCCTCGTAAACAGCTTCAGCCAGCTCAATCAGCTTATCTTCTATCTGCTTCTGCTTCAACTCCAGAAGGTCGTCAGCCTTCAACGTTGGCGGCGAGGGGAAAATGGTGGCAACATCAGCCAGCAAGCCTTCTACATCCCAGTTAATGCCATGCTCATCACCAATATGGATAGCCAGCTTATTCCGTATCTCATCTCTGACCATCGACAGGATATTTACTTTGAGGTCGGCACCGCTCAATATCTTCTTGCGCTCACTGTAGATAAGCTCACGGTGCTTATTCACCACATCATCATACTCGACCAGGTGCTTGCGCATATCAAAATGAAAGCCCTCAACCCTGACCTGGGCACTTTCAATGGAGCGGTTGACCAGTTTGTTCTCAATGGCGACATCCTCATCCATACCCACCCAATCCATGAAGCCTTTAATCTTGTCGCCACCAAAGCGGCGCATAATATCGTCCTCCAGAGACACATAAAAGCGAGAGCTTCCCGGGTCACCCTGCCGCCCCGACCTTCCCCGGAGCTGGTTATCAATTCTCCTTGCCTCGTGGCGCTCTGTGCCAATGACATGAAGTCCACCAAACTCAACTATCTTATGGTGCTTTTTCTGCCATTCCGCCTCATTTTGCCCGTCCAGACTCCCGCCCAGCACAATATCAACGCCACGACCGGCCATATTGGTGGCTACGGTTACCGCCCCCGGCTCCCCTGCCCGGGCAATGATATAAGCCTCCTTCTCATGGTACTTGGCATTGAGCACCTCATGGGGAACACCTCTCCGCTTTAAGAGGTCGCTCAGGATTTCCGACTTTTCGATAGACACGGTGCCAATCAGCACCGGACGTCCCTCTTGGTGCCACTGTTCAATCTCGCGCGCCACGGCACGGAATTTGGACTTCTCATCCTTATAGACCTGGTCAGGGAAGTCCTGACGAATCATCGGCTTATGGGTGGGAATAACCACCACCTCGAGCCCGTATATCTTATGGAACTCCTCAGCCTCAGTGGCGGCGGTGCCGGTCATCCCGGCTAGTTTATCGTACATGCGGAAGTAGTTCTGGATGGTAATGGTGGCAAAGGTCATCGTCTCCCGCTGCACCTTGACACCTTCTTTGGCTTCGATTGCCTGGTGCAACCCCTCAGAATAACGCCGACCTATCATTAGCCGTCCGGTAAATTCATCAACGATGATGACCTCACCATTTTTGACCACATAATCACGGTCTCGCTTGAACAGCACGTGGGCTTTCAGGGCGCTTTCCAGATAGCGAGTCAGTCCGTAGTTTGTCGGGTCATAGAGATTGGGCGATTTTAACAGCCCATCCCGCCGCAGCATCCCTTCCATACTGCTGATGCCAGCATCGGTCAGGCTTACATTCCTTTCCTTTTCATCGACGACGTAATCCGCACTTGGCCGCAGGCGGGGAACCAGCCGGGCAAATACCTGATATATCTGCCCTGACTCCTCTGCCGGACCGCTGATGATGAGAGGGGTGCGGGCTTCATCGATAAGGAGATTATCCACCTCGTCAACAATGGCATAGTTTAAGTCGCGCTGGACACACTGCGACAGGTCAACCACCATATTATCCCGCAGGTAATCAAAGCCAAACTCACTGCTGGTGCCGTAGGTAATATCAGCCTGGTAGGCTTCTTTGCGGGAAATAGGGCGGAAATGACGCCATCGGTCATCCCCGGAGTCATAATCAGGGTCATAAAGTCGTGAGGGTTGATGCTCATCTGGAGTCTGTTGCGGGTAAATGCTGGCAACACTTACTCCTAACAAGTGGTAAATCGGTCCCATCCAGTAAGGGTCGCGCCGGGCGAGATAATCATTGACCGTAGCCAGATGGCATCCTTTACCAGCTAGTGAGTTCAGGTAAAGGGGAAGGGTCGCCACCAGAGTTTTACCCTCGCCGGTCTTCATTTCGGCGATTTTGCCCTGGTGAAGAACAATCCCTCCCAGCAACTGCACATCAAAATGGCGCTGACCGATAGTCCGCTTGGCGGCTTCACGCACGGCGGTGAAAGCCTCCGGCAGAAGCTCATCAAGCGCGGCGCCATCTTTGAGCCGGGCTTTGAACTCGTCCGTCTTAGCGCGCAGTTCTGCGTTGCTGAGCTTCTCAAACTCAGGCTCAAGCTTGTTTACCCGGTCTACTATCGGCTGCAGCCGTCTCAGCTCTTTCTCATTAGAATCAACTAAACTGCCCAGCCACTTAAGCATTGCTGGCTCCCTCAATCAGCTCTCTAGCTTTCCCCGCCATCTCTTCCCAGACCATAACCTTGACCTCACCCATGCCATCAATAGCGAAAGCGTGTACCGAAGGCGCAGCATTCGATTTCAGAAAGCAAGGTATTTTATAGTTCTCCAGCATGCCCCTGATAATTTGAGCTTCTGCCTCACCTGAAGCTCGATAAACTTCCACCATCTTTTTCCGCTTACTCATACCCCTTTACTCAAACATGGCACCTACCGATAGCCCGGTATGGATGCGGTGGATAGCCTCACCCAGCAGCGGTGCCATCGATAGAACCGTAATCTTATTTAATTTCTTTTCGTCTTTAACCGGGATTGTGTCCGTAACTACCACTTCTTTCACCGGACACGAGGCTATTCTCTGAATAGCCGAACCGGAGAAAACGGGATGAGTGCAACAGGCATATACTCCCTTAACCCCGTTCTCTATTAAAGTAGAGACAACATTTACCAGTGAGCCAGCGGTATCAATCTCGTCATCCAGGGTAAGCGCTACCTTGCCCTTTACTTCACCAATGACATTCAGTGTCTCAGCCTGGTCAAGGTTGCCCACCCGCCTTTTCTCCATAATGGCTAAAGGTACATTGAGCTTCTCCGCCAGGTCGCGTGCCCGTTTAGTTATGCCGATATCAGTAGCCACTACTACCAGGTCATCGAAATCTCTTTCCTTAAAATAATTAGCCAATAAGTTAAGTGCCGTCAGCTCATCCACCGGTATGCTGAAGAAACCCTGTATCTGCGCCGCATGCAAATCCACCGTCAGCAGTCGATTAGCTCCAGCTACGGTAAGCAGGTCAGCAATCAGTCGGGCAGTAATCGGCACCCGTGGCTGGTCTTTCTTATCGGTACGTCCGTAAGCATAATAAGGAACTACGGCGGTAATCCGCCCGGCGGATGCTCTTTTCAGCGCATCAAGCATGATGAGCAGCTCAACCAGATTGTTATTGACCGGAGAGCAGAGAGGTTGAATAACAAAGGTATCACGTTCCCGGACATTTTCCAGAATACGAACAAAGATATTCTCGTTACTGAATTGAAAGGCTTCGCTTTTACCTAAGGGAATTTTTAAGTAGTCAACTACTGCCCGGGCCAGCGCCGGGTGAGCATTACCAGTGAACACCTTTAATTCATCCATTGGCGATTACTCCTTTTAAAGAACTTTTGCTTCAATATAGATTATAAAACAAGCAGCACCGAATTAAAAACATTCTAGGTCTATAAGAACTTGACAATTTGACCTCACGTCTTTATAATACATAAAGAAACTCCCCCAGTGAAATTTGACACTTAAGGCTATTTCTGTATATAAAATACAAAGAGCATTCCTCAGGAATTTGGGGTTATTTATTGCTGAAGTCCAACCTCAGTCCTTAATAGGCTTTCAAGAAAAGCAAAGGTTTTTCTGGATATTGTAGAATTGGTTTCCCGCATGTCAAAGTATATCTTTGTTACTGGTGGTGTAGTCAGTTCCGTTGGCAAGGGCATAACTGTCGCTTCTATGGGTAACATTCTGAAGAGTCGCAAAATCAGTGTCTCCGTTCAGAAGCTGGACCCCTATCTCAATGTTGACCCGGGCACGATGTCCCCTTATCAGCATGGGGAAGTATTTGTTACCCAGGATGGTGCCGAGACTGACCTTGATTTGGGCAACTACGAGCGTTTCATTGATACTGAGCTTACCAGTGATTCCAATGTTACCTCCGGGCAAATCTACAGTGCCGTTATTGCCAAGGAGAGGCGAGGTGATTTTCTGGGTGGCACCATCCAAGTAGTGCCCCATGTGACCACCGAAATAAAAAATCGTTTCAAACAATTAGCTGAGAAATCCAAGGCTGATGTGGTCCTTATCGAGGTAGGTGGCACCGTGGGCGATATTGAGGGTCAGCCTTTTCTTGAAGCCATCAGGCAGATGAGGAATGATGTCGGGCGAGACAATGTCCTTTACGTTCACGTTACCCTGCTGCCCTATCTCAACTCCACTAAAGAGCTGAAGACCAAGCCCACCCAGCACAGTGTTAATGAGCTACGCCGAATCGGTATCCAACCTGACATCATCATCTGCCGCAGTGACCTGCCCATTCCGGACAGTATCAGGGATAAGATATCCCTGTTCTGCGATGTGGAACGGCGAGCGGTCATCCCTTTACCCACCGTACCGACCATCTATGAGATACCTTTACTTCTGGAAGAGGAGGGATTAGGGGAGCTGGTCATAAAGAAGCTCGGTCTCAAGGCTCGGAGGGCAGACCTGCGCCAGTGGCGGGAACTGGTGGAGCGCCTGAAAACACCAAATGAACCGGTGAAAATTGCTCTCGTTGGCAAATATGTTGAATTAACTGACTCCTATTTCTCGGTTCGTGAGGCGTTATGTCATGCCGCTCTCCATCATAATCGACAGCTTAATCTGACCTGGGTTCATTCAGAGGAACTGGAAAAAGATGGCACTGATGCCCGATTGCGCTCTGCCCAGGGTATAGTCGTCCCTGGCGGTTTTGGCATTAGGGGTATTGAAGGCATGATTCGGGCAGCCAACTATGCTCGAACCAATGAGATTCCCTATCTGGGATTGTGCCTGGGGATGCAGGTCATGGTAATCGAGTTTGCCCGTCATGTCCTGAACTCACCTAAGCCCAACTCCACCGAGTTTGACCCTGATACCCCATATCCGGTTATCGACTTTCTCCCTGAGCAAAAGAAGCTGCAAAATAAGGGAGGCACCATGCGCCTCGGCAATTATCCTTGCCGACTGCTTCCCGATAGCCACGCCGCGCAAGCTTATGGGAAGAGCCTGATTTACGAGCGCCATCGACACCGCTATGAATTCAACAACAAATTTCGCGCTCAATTGCAGGAGGCGGGAATGATTTGCAGCGGGCTATCCCCAGACAACAAACTTGTAGAAATCTGTGAACTGGCTAACCACCCCTGGATGGTAAGCTGCCAGTTCCATCCTGAATTTGGCTCTCGCCCTAATCGCCCCCATCCTTTGTTCCGTGAATTCATCGGCGTAGCCAAGGATGTACTGCGTGAAGGAGCTCAACCTCCGTTACCCCTTTCACCCGAAAGTGAGGGCTAAATGCTCATCTTTAGAAACAAAAAAGGATTCTCCCTATTGAAAGGAGGGGAATTCGGGAGTGAGGTTACATCATGATAAGCATCGATGAACTAGAAAACAAAAACAAAAACGAGTTAATTGCCCTGGCTAAAGAAAAAAGTATTCCCGACTCTGAAGGCCTCAGCAAGCAGGAACTCATTATGCGCTTGCTCAGGTCGGAAATCGAGCAGGATGGTCATGTCTTCTGTAGCGGAATCCTAGAGATTATGCCTGACGGCTACGGATTCCTCAGACAGGACACCTTATTGCCTACTCAAACAGACGTTTATATCTCTCCGTCACAGATTCGCCGCTTTGGTCTGCGCAATGGTGACTTAATTATGGGGCAAGGCAGACCACCGAAAAATACTGAGAAATACTATAGTCTGCTCCAGATAGTAGCCATCAATAATGCCAACCCGGAATCAGTCAAAGACCGACCTCATTTCGGCTCACTGACTGCCACCTTCCCCGATAAGTTAATTAACCTGGAACACACGCCTGAGGACTTAACCACACGTCTACTCAACCTCATCGCTCCCATCGGTCGAGGGCAAAGAGGTTTAATCGTGTCGCCACCCAAGGCAGGCAAGACCATGTTGCTCAAATCCATCGCCAATGCAGTCACCGCTAACTATAATGATATTCACCTCCTCGTCTGCCTTATCGGTGAGCGACCGGAGGAAGTTACTGATATGAAGCGCTCGGTTAAAGGAGAGGTAATCAGCGCTACCTTTGATGAGCTGGTGGAGAACCAGACCCGTGTCGCTGAGTTAGCCCTTGAGAGAGCCAAGCGCCTGGTAGAAACGGGAAAAGATGTCCTCATCCTGCTTGACGGCATTACCCGGCTGACGCGTGCCTATAACCTGGCTATGCCCTCCAGTGGTCGTACCTTATCCGGTGGCATTGACCCGGCGGCTCTCCATCCTGCCAAACGCTTCTTCGGTGCTGCCCGCAATTCCGCTGAAGGTGGCAGCCTGACCATCATTGCCACCTGTCTCATTGACACCGGCAGCCGCATGGATGACCTCATCTATGAGGAATTCAAAGGCACTGGCAATATGGAACTTCATCTTGACCGCCGGCTATCGGAACGGCGCGTCTTCCCAGCGATGGATATTCAACGCAGTGGCACCAGACGTGAGGAGCTCTTAATAGGCGAAAATAGCCTGACTAAAATATGGCTCTTGCGGCGTATGGTGGCTATGATTGCCTCTGACTCCAATAACTTCGTGGAAGCGACGGAGCGCATCCTTGACCGCCTGCGCAAGACCAAAAATAACACTGAGTTTCTGGAGACTCTGAATAAAGAGATGTAAAATTTGCCTGTTAATGAGCAATGTCTTATTATTAGGGCAGGGGGAAAAAGTCATAGATGCAGGTCAGGAAAACATACAAAGAGGTAAATCCAGAACTACTTTATGCTGAGATAAGAGATTTTGTCGTGAAGCAGGGGGCGAGCCTCGGAGAAGAGAAGCTGGAAACTTACGCTCTGCCCAGCGATACCTCATCATTTCTCACCCGTGGTACTCTGACCTTCAAAATTCAGGATAAAGAGTGTTTCAGGGCTCACGTTGTTGGCTCAGTTAAGACGGAAACAAAGATGATGCTGGATATAAATGAAAAGCTCTTTCCTCCAGATAAGGTTTCCGCACTGCAAGATGATCTGGACTTCATTTTCGGCTCATATGAGGTGAAGTAACTTTCATAATCCGGCAACAAGCCTATACATGTTTTCGTAGGCTTTGCCAAAATCCGGGTCGCTTTTCTCAAGCTTATCTTTTAAAACCTTCATCTGCTGGACGAATTTCCGCCGGTCCTTTTTCTTCACCAAATCTGCCCACTCCCCCACTTTCTGATAGAACAATTCTTCAATCGGCGTGATATTGGGCAGATTCATTTGTATTGAAGCATAAAGCTCCGGGTTCTCTGAAATAACACTTTCCACCAGGGTCAGCAAGACTTTGTAGGTAATGCCACCCATTGTCTCAGGTAATTTCGGTTTAGCGGCACCGAGCAAGGTGTCAGCAGAGACAATAGCAATAAAATGGGACAGCCCAAGAACAATAGCCATCTTTTCGTCATGTTCCTGAGGAGTCATCAAGCTGACTTTAGCACCTCTGCTCTCCAGATATCCCCTGACTTTCTGCGCCAGGGCTCTCTCCTCATCGTTGGTCGGGGTCAGCACAAAATTCTGATTGGTTATCCCTCTGGCACCGGGACCAAATAACGGATGAGCCCCAAGCACCAAACCTGTTTTCAGGTGCTGATGCATTATCGTTACCGGCAAGACCTTAATTGAGGTAATATCAACCACAATCTGTCCCGGTTTTACCTGAGGGCTTATCTCTTCCACAACTCCGGCGAAACTCTCTATCGGCACAGATAGCAGCACTACATCAGCACTCTTCACTGCTTCCACATTTGAGGCAACCTCGACACCTAATTGCCGCTTGGCTTCCCATAATTTCTTTTCGCTTCGGCCACTGATGACCACCTCTTTGCCCTCTTTTAATAGAAAACCGGCAAACCACCGCCCCATTTTCCCTGCGCCACCAATTATGGCTATTCTCACCGGCTCACCTCACCGCTTTCTTTTTGCCTTGGGGTATGAGCCAAGGACTTTGACAAAGATAGAAATTTCCTCCAAACTCTCCAGAGCTTCTTGAGCCGCCTTATCCTTGCGGTGCCCCTCAAAATCGAGATAGAAATTATACTGCCAGGGCTTCTGTCTTGTTGGCCTCGATTCCAGCTTGGTCAGATTAATCTGGCGGCGGGCAAACTCACCAAGGGCACCATATAAGGCTCCCGGCTTGTCTTTTGTCGAAAAAACAATCGAGGTCTTGTCATTTCCTGAGGGTGGCGAATCTTCCCTGGACAGAATAAAAAATCTGGTGAAATTGTTGGGGTTATCTTCTATCCCCTGGGCAATCGCCTTCATGCCATAAATCTCGGCAGCCCGGGCACTGGCAATGGCGGCGCTATCTGACAGCCCCTTCTCCTTGAGCATTTTCACGCTTCCCGCCGTATCATAGGTAGGAATCAGCTCAGCGTTTAAATGCTTTAGGAAATTCCGGCACTGCGCCAGCGCCTGCGGATGTGAGTAAACCCTTTTCACTGTGTCGAGACCGGCACCGGGGCTGGCAATCAGGCAGTGAATCACCCTGAGCTCTATCTCCCCACAGACCATAAGGCTTGAGTCCAGCATGAGGTCATAAGCCCGGCTGATGCTCCCTTCCAGCGAATTCTCCACCGGGACAACCCCAAACTGCGCTCCTTCTTCTTCCACCGCTTTAAACACTTCCTCCAGAGTTTCACAAGGCCTGATCTGGATGGAAGAGCCGAAGAATTGGAAAGCTGCTTCCTCACTGTAAGCGCCAACTTCACCCTGAAAAGCCACCTCCACTCCCTCTATGTTCTTGCAGGCTTCGATTATGTGCTGATAGAGTTCCCCAATATCTTCCTGGCTGAGGTTTATTTTTCTATCCCGGGCAATTCTCTTCACATTTTCCAGGACTTTAAGCTCCCTTTCTTTGTCCTCAATCAGCTTGCCCTCCGCCTTTTTCCCTTTGCCTATCTCCTCGGCAATTCTAATCCTCTCACCGATGAGCGCAACGATTCGGGAATCAACCTCGTCTATTTGTTTTCTCAAATCTTCCAGATTCATTTGAGCACCCTCGGAATCAGTCCTGCCCTCAGGGCAAAATCACAAATGGTTACCGCCATCATGGCTTCGACCACCGGCACCGCCCTGGGCACGATGCAGACATCATGTCTTCCTTTTACAGCTAAACTGACTTTTTCCATCTTCTCCAAGTCAACTGTCCCCTGGCTCTTGGCAATAGAAGCTGTCGGCTTGATGGCAACCCTGACAATAATAGGCATCCCGGTGCTTATGCCACCGAGAACGCCACCCGCATTGTTGGTTGCCGTAATTACCTTACCGTCTTTGATAAGGAACGGGTCATTATTCTCTGAGCCTCTCTTCTCGGCCACAGCAAAGCCGGCACCAAATTCAACCCCCTTTACCGCAGGGATGGCAAAGAGGGCTCTGGCTAATTCGCCGTCAAAATTATCAAAAACCGGTTCGCCCAAACCTGCTGGCACATTAAGTGCCACACCTTCAATAATCCCGCCCAGGCTATCACCTTCTTTTTTTACTTTCTCAATCAAACGAGCCATTTCCTCAGCGGCTTTCTGGTCAGCGCACCAAAGGGAATTCTTACTGGCAGCTTCCTTAATTTCGGCGAGCTCTTTAGGCTGAGCCTTAATGCCACCTATCTCCACGGTATGAGCGAAGATGTCAACGCCAAGGCGACCGAGCAACTTTTTGGCAATCGCTCCCGCCATGACAAAAGCCGCCGTGATTCTCCCGGAAAAACGACCACCACCTCTGAAATCATTAAAGCCCCCGTATTTCATAAAGGCAGTGTAGTCAGCGTGACCCGGTCTCAGGATAAATCGATTTTTCTCATACTCACTGGAATCAACGTCTTTGTTCCAGACCAAAAGGCAGATGGGCGAGCCGGTGGTGAAGCCTTTAAAAATGCCAGAAAGAATCTCCACCTTGTCCTCTTCCACCCGACTTGTGGACGCAGCACCTGTCCCGGGTTTTCTCCTGTTTAAATCCTTCTGGATATCCTCCTGAGCAACACGCAGTCCAGCCGGGCAGCCATCGATGATAATGCCCATACATCTCCCGTGGCTTTCGCCAAAGCAGGTTATGGTGAAAAGTTTACCAAAGCTATTTCCCATCTCTCTTCACCTTGCCCCCAATGCTTTTAAGTATATCCCAGAAATCGGGAAATGTCTTGTTGACACACTCGGCGCCATTTATGGTGGTGTCGCCGACCGATGAGCCGATGATGCTGAAAGCCATAGCAATCCGGTGGTCAGCCTTACTATCAATAACAGCACCTTTTAACCTTGAACCAGCAATCTTCAACTTATCTCTCTCCTCAGCAACTTTGGCACCCATCCTTTCCAGCCCCTCTTTCACCGCCGCCACCCGATTTGATTCCTTTAGCCTAGCCCGGGCAATGCCGGTGAATTCACTCATTCCATCGGCAGTGGCAGCCAGAACCGCCATCGTGGGCAGAAGGTCAATGCAGTCAGTCAAATCAGCCTTTATCGCCCTTAATCCTGATTTTCTCACCACCACCGAATTTTGCTTCATTTCAACCGCAGCACCCATATCTTTCAAGAAGTTTAGCATCATCTTATCGCCTTGCAAACTATCAGGATTTAAATTTGTTATTTCCACCTCTCCACAAACTGCCCCCAGAGCTAAAAAATAGGAAGCTGATGACCAGTCTCCTTCTACCTTATATTTGGCTGGCTTAAATGTCTGCTTAGCCACTTCAAATTCATCAAGGGCGCTGGAGCTTTTGACATTTATCCCGAAATTTTTCAGGCATTCTACAGTCATCAATACGTAGGGTTTTGACTCCAAGGGTGTGGTCAACTTGATTTTGACTCCTTCATCGGCAAAGGGTGCCACCAGGAGCAAAGCGGAAACAAACTGTGAGCTGATGTCGCCGGGCAGCTCAGTCACCCCACCTTTCAAACCACCCCCTTTAACTGTTACCGGAGCTACCTCACCCTGGGAAGAACAGTCCACCCCTAGCTGCCTCAGCGCCTGAACCAAAGGTTTGACCGGTCTCCTTGCCAGAGAGGGTCCAGCAATCAGTCGACATTTCCCGGGGATTATGGAGCAGATGGCAGTCATAAATCTCAGGGTTGCCGCCGATTCACCACAGAACAGGTCTGAACCTGGCTCATGGAAGCAGCCACCAGCAACTCGCCAGAAATCAGCTTCCTGACGCACGCTTACTCCAACCTGACTCAATACATTTATCGCTGCTTCGGTATCGTCTGAACTCAAGGGATATATTACTTCGCTTTCCCCTCTAGCCAGAGCAGCGCACATCAAGCCCCGAAT
>CAZUSN010000034.1:0-11148 GCA_964623035.1 uncultured Dehalococcoidaceae bacterium
GACCTGCGCTGCGACCTTGGTCAAATTCAGTGACATTTATCCTGCCCTCTACGGCAAAGTATAATCCATCAAAATGACTAACTCAAGCCGTAAAATAAAGAGATTTTTTAACAACCTATCCCCCTTGCCCCCTTCCCTTAATAAGGGAAGGGGGGAGTAAGAAAGAGGGACTTCGTCCCTCTTAAACGCCCTGTGAACATATCAGGACTGTCCATCTCAAAAAGGGGGAGTATAAAGCCAGAGAGGGGACTTCACCCCTCTCAAAAATCTTTTCCCTCTCCCCTTCAAAAGGGGAGAGGGATATAAGGGTGAGGGGTTACTAAACAATCTCAAAATAAACGCCGAAAGGACGAGTATGCTATTATATCAAGAGTAGTCTCATGCTTCCGATTTTGTTAAGCGTAATTGTTATTTCCTTCTCCGGGGTAATGATGCCCGGCCCCATGTTTGCCGTTACTTTAGCTAAAAGCTACAAGTCTCCCTGGGCGGGTGCCTACATATCCCTAGGACACGCTGTAATCGAAATTCCGCTTATTTTACTGATATACTTTGGGTTTGCCCCTTTTTTCCAGAACAGCACGGTGCGACTTGTGTTGAGCGTGCTGGGCAGCGGCATGATTATCTGGATGGGCATCAGCATGTTCCGCACCCGCACCGAGGTGGTCAGCAAGGGCAAGGACTTACCTTACAATGCCTTCACCGCCGGCATCTTGACCAGTGGCTTTAATCCCTTTTTCCTGGTATGGTGGGCGACCATCGGCAGCATGCTCATCATGTGGATACTTGATTTCGGCACCAAGGGATTAATCGCCCTTATTCTCGTTCACTGGTCGTGCGATTTAGTCTGGCTCACGCTGGTCTCAAACGTCATTTACCGAACTCACTCCCTCTGGGGACGAAAACCGCAGGAGTGGCTCTTCATCGCCTGTAGTCTGCTCCTCGTTGGCTTCGGGCTCTGGTTTCTCATCTCAGGTATTCAGTTGGTGATATAGTGGAGAAAAAGCTGCTTTAAGGTTTGTCCTTACGCAGGTCAGGAGAAAGCGGACACTCCTCGCATTCTTCCCGACACGGTTCAACATGAATGATGACACTGGCGTGATGCAGTTTACTCTTGATATCCTGCTCCAGATGGTCGCACATCTGATGTGCTTCTTCTACACTGATAGCCTTGGGCATCACCAGATGCAGGTCAATGTAACGTTGCCTTCCCGCTTTGCGAGTACGTAATCTATGGAAATCGACCAGCTCACCCGCATGCTCCATAATCGCTGATTTGATGACGTTCTCTTCCGTCTCAGGTAAGCTGGTATCAATAAGCCCGCCGAATGACTTCCGCAATACGTTATAGGCTGAGTTCAGGATAATCAAAGAAACGAGCAAAGCAATAATCGGGTCAATAATACTGAGCCTGGTAAAGCGAATTGCCACTAGTCCTGCCAGCACCCCGGCTGCAGAGTACACATCGGCAGCAATATTATGAGCGCTTGCCTCAAGGGCAATGGAATCAGCGGCTCGTGATACCTTGAGCAGGTGGCGAGAGAGAAAGATGCTGGTGATGATGGAAACCAGCATCACTCCTATGCCGGCTTCAGTCAGCTCGATGGTCGCCCCGGTGATGATGCGGCGCACGGCAGAATAGACGATTAAGCCGCCCGCGGTGAAAATGAGCATTGCCTGAGCGATAGCCGCCAGGTTCTCTACCTTGCCATGACCAAAAGGGTGCTCTTCATCAGCCGGCTTGATGGCGATAATAACCGCGAAGAAGGTGATGGCTATGGCAAAAAAATCAAGAAAACTGTCCACCGCTTGGGCGATAACACTGATGCTCCCGGTTATTATCCCCACCACTACCTTGAACGCAATCAGCCCAATTACAATGCCAAGAGCAAGCTTAGTAGCACCACTTCTGGTAGAAAACATCGCCCCTCACCTACTTCCTGGCAGTTTCTCTTGACCGTGGTCTCCACCAAATGAACCTGCCCCACTCCTTTTTGTCCCACACCACCAGCAGCGTGGGGGCAATGCAGATGGCATCAAAAGTTCCAGCGATGATGCCAATCATGAGCACGACAACAAAATTCTGGATTGACGCCCCGACAAAGAAAAACAGAGCCAAAACCGTAATCAGCGTGGTCCAACTGGTATTTATGGAACGACCTAGAGTTTCTACTATACTGTTATTGACCACCGTCTCAAAGTTAGCACTCGTACCCAAGTGTAAATTCTCACGGATTCGGTCAAAAATAACCACAATATTATTCACACTGTAGCCGATGACTGCCAAGATACCGGTAATAAACATCAGATTAACCTGCCAGTTCAGGATGCCACCGAGGATGGAGAAAACTCCCAATGCCACCAGCACATCGTGTATCAAAGCGATGATGGCACAGGTGCCATAGTGGAAGGGTCTGGGCATGCGGCGAAATGCCCAGGTGACATAGAGCAATATGCCCACCGCTGCCAAAACTACGGCAATGACCGCGGTCCGCATCGTCTCCGTGGCAATCATCGGTGAAACTGAAGAGAACTCAGGCCCGGTGAGACTGCCAAACTTCACTTCTAACGCTGCCAACAATTGTTCTTTATCCTCGCTGCTCAACTCAGGGGTACGGATAAGAAAATCGCCAGCGCCCGTGTGCTGGATGATAACGTTGGTGTAACCTAAATCAGCCAGTTCCTGCATCAACTGACCCTGCTCAACTTTTTGCTCGAAGTCCACGGTGAGGAGAGAGCCACTGCTGAATTCAATGCCCGTCTTGAGACCAAAGGTCAGCAAAGAGATGATACCAATAAGGATAATTATCCCCGAAAGGAGAAGAAACAGAAATCTTTTGCCAATAATATCAAACATCACTTCGTCCTCACGCTGACACTAAAGAGTGAAGTCATCTTCGCCAGACGGGTGCCCACAAACAGGCGCAGGAATGTCCGGGTAACCGTAATGGCGGTAAACATGCTTACCGCCACGCCAAGAAACAAGGTCACCGCGAAGCCCTTTACCGGGGCACCGGCAACGATGCTGTTGCCTACCCAGTAGAGAATGCCACAGGCAATAAAAGTAGTAAGGTTGCTATCACGGATAGCGGTCCAAGCCCGATTAAAACCAGCCTCAATGGCGGCACCCAATGTCCGCCCTGCCCTGATTTCCTCCTTCATCCGTTCAAAGATAAGCACGTTAGCATCAACTGCCATGCCGATAGACAAGATAAAGCCACCAATCCCGGCTAAGGTAAGGGTCACCGGTATCAACTTAAATAGCGCCAAGACCAGTACCCCGTAGAAAAGCAAAGCTAAACTGGCTAGAACGCCGGAAAGCCGATAATAAGCAATCATAAATAACATCACCAGTATTATCCCGATTATCCCCGCCTTAATGCTCATATCGATGAAATCAGCACCCAGTATCGGAGAGACGGTCTGGTCATAGACAGGAGTTAAGGGAAGCGGAATACGGCCAGCATTAAGCAGTCGGGATAGCTCCTGAGCCTCATTCAAGCTCAAACCCTCAACCTGTCCCCGGTCGGTTATTTTGGACCTGACAATGGGCGCGATGGGCTCGCCATCATCGCCTAACAGAGGCTCACCGCTTAAAAAAATACCCAGAGGCTTACCAATAAGACGCTCGGTGATTTGCTCAGAGAGTTTACTGCCCTCGCTGTTCCACTCAAAGATAAGAAGCACCCGACCAAATTCATCCGCAGCGACATAAGTGTTTTCTTTAAAGTAAGAGCTGTTTAATTCCTTCTCCTGCCCGTTAACCGTGCCCGTGGCCGGCACCCAATCTACTTTCCCATCCGCCCCAACCACCCGTTCTCGAAATCCGAGCAGCGTTGTCTGACCAATCAGCCGTTTGGCTTTCTCCGCCTCACTGATGCCAGGTAATTCCACCACTATGCGGTCGGCGCCCTGTTTTTGAATCACCGGCTCAGTGACTCCCAGGATATTAATCCTCCGCTCAATGACAGCGATGGCGCCATCAATAGCTTCACCCTCTTTGCCCGCCTCTATCTCCGAAAAGTCAGCCTGATAAACCATATGAATGCCACCCCGCAAATCAAGACCCAGCCGCATTGCCTCCCTACCCCACAAAGGATAGAGCAGCGCACAAATAGAAAAGGCAAAGAGCGCTAATATACTTATCAAAGCCAATGTGTTTCTGCGAAACATTCCTCCACCTTAAAATCGCTTATCTTTTGAAGAAGCTAGTAAATGCTCAATATAAGCCAAAGCCTCCTCTCTGGTGGTCACCTCCCCGGCCGCCTGTGCCTCACGCACCGTCTCCAGTATCTCGCCGATTTTCGGTCCCGGGCTGAGACCAAAGATTCCGATTAAATCATGCCCGTCAACCAGCTTGGGTGGCACCATCAGGCTCGCCTCAGCATCATGCTGTTCCAATACATAAGCTACCAGTTGAGCATGTGCCCGCCATTGCGTTAAGTCTAGATACTGACCACGGCTGGCCAAGTGGTCAGCCAAGCTCAGGAAAAGAATATCAATGCCCGTTTCCCCCGTATCACGAAAGTAACGGTAAATAGCCCGCCGACTGGGAAGCTCATCATGACTCATCTGGGTCGGTCTGAGGTGGTATTTCACCATAAGCTCCACCAGTTTTATCTCCTTGGTGCTGAACCTCAGTCTTTCCAGAATATCAGTGGCTATCGTCATCCCCTCTTTGGCGTGTCCCAAAAATCGGGTACGACCGCTTTCCTCAACCGTTTTCGTTTGTGGTTTGGCAATGTCATGGAGCAGAGCTGCCAGTTTGAGCAGCAATTTCCTGGTACTGCCATAGCTGACCTCCCGGTCAAAGTGCTGCTCCAGTTCAGTTGACCAGGGAACCACCGCCAGCACCTCATCACCAGCATACTTCCAGTCTCCCTGTCGGAGCAAAAAATCAACGGCAGCCACGGTCTCTATGGAATGATGAAAAACGTCCCAGACGTGCTCCCTGGGCTGCTCAACTCCCTTCGTCTCCAATAGCTCGGGGAAAATAGAGGTGAGCAAACCGACCTCATCCAGGTAGGCTAATAGCTTTCCGCTCTGGGGCAAAGCCAAAAGCCGAAGCAGCTCCTCCCTCACTCGCTCGCCAGCGACACCAGCAATGAGATGAGAGTGGCGCCGAATCAAAGCCTCGGTCTTACCCTCAATTCTGAAGTCAAGCTCGGCAGCTAAGCGAACTGCCCGCAGCAGGCGGGCCGGGTCTGAGGTGAAGGCTGTCTCCGCAACAGCTCGAATTATACCCCGACGCAGGTCAGCATAGCCCTTAAAAGGGTCAATGAGCATCGGAGACTCAGTCACCTTCTCCAGTTCAATAGCCATAGCATCTATGGTGAAATCCCTCCGTGCCAGGTCTTGCGCAATGTTATCTTCGATGGTGGAGAAATCAAGCTCCCATTTACCTCCGATTGGGGCGTCTTCGTTAACCAGAACCACCCGACCTATGCGATTTACCTCATCCAGCAAAACATACCTGCCACCGAGGGCTTTAGCTACTTTGGGAGCCACCTCGAGCGCATCAGCAACCAGCGCAATATCAATATCAGCCGTATCTCGGCCCAGCAACATATCGCGGACAAAGCCACCAATAAGATAAGACTTTATCCCCTTCTTATTGAGAAATTGACTGACCCTGGTCAATAGTGATGAAGCGCCAGGCTTAACCGATAATTTCAAATCTGACACCATTGGTGAGCACATCTGTTAAACTATACCCCGAAGTGCCGCATTTTAGCAAGTTTTGCCTGCGCCGACAAACTTGACGTTGGCGGATGAGCTCAGCTAAGATTAGCCAAGCTGCGGGCTGAAACTCTAAATTCGGGTTAAGGAGATGGAGAAACAAAATCTAGAAAATTTAACCGATAAAGCGGCTGAGCTGATTAGCAACGCCAAAAAGACTATTGTCTTCACTGGTGCCGGAGTCAGCACAGAATCAGGAATCCCCGATTTTCGCAGTCCGGGCGGGATATGGGACAGGTTTGACCCCGATGACTTCACCTATCAGAAGTTTGTCAGCAACGCTGAATCGAGGCGAAAGCAGTGGCAATTGCTCTGGCGAGACCGTCTGGTCAGGGAAGTAAAACCGAATCCCGCCCACTATGCTATTGCCGAACTCGACAGATTAGGCAAGCTGGACTGCGTTATCACCCAGAATGTGGACAATCTCCACCAAAAGGCGGGAGTCCCCGCGGAAAAGGTGTTCGAACTTCACGGCAATATGCAGTGGGTGGCCTGCCTGAGGTGTGGTCGGCGTTATCCCCTAGAGCAAATCAAAACCAGACTGGACCAGGGTGAAGAAGTCCCCGACTGTGAGATATGTCATGGAATCCTGAAACCGACCATTGTCCTCTTTGGTGAGCCGATGCCGGAGCAGATATTAAGCGAAGCAGCCCACCGTTCTTCCCATTGCGATTTATTCATCGTAATCGGCTCATCTCTGGTAATCTATCCTGCCGCCATGATGCCGATTTACGCGGCTGACGCCGGCGCCAAATTAGTCATCATCAATCTGAGCCCCACCCCAATGGACGAGCAAGCCGCTGTCCTGATTAGAGCTAAAGCTGGAGAAGCCATGTCAAAAATAGTCCAAAAGCTGAGGGAGAAAATGGAGCTTGCTTAGCAACCTATCCCCTTCCCTTGGTAAGGGGAGGGAGATAAAGGGTGGGGGTTGTTAAAGGCTCTAGCCAACTTGTATGGCTTCTGCTCATGCCCTATAATATTGGGATAATATGAAAAAAATAAAAATAGGCATTCTAACGGGTGGCGGTGATTGCGCCGGTTTAAATCCAGCGATTAAGTGGGTGGTCAAAACGGCGATGGACCGACGCCTGGAGACAGAGCGTCAGGTGGAATATGAGGTTCTCGGCATCCGCAACGGATGGAAGGGGCTGATGTTCCCGGATGAGGCAGGATTGAACCTGAAAGACTACATCATGCCCTTGAATGAAGAGATTGTCCGCACCTGGGACCGGTATGGTGGCACCAACCTGGGGACGTCGCGAACCAATCCTTACAACCCTCAGAATGACCAATCCCGACTGGTGCTGGGAAATATCCGGAAGTTTGGTCTGCGCGCTCTGGTTGCCATTGGCGGCGATGACACGCTCGGGGTAGCAAATAAGCTGTCGCAGGAAGGCGTGAACGTGGTCGGCATCCCGAAAACGATTGATATGGACCTGGCGGGGACTGACTATACGCTGGGATTTGAGACAGCGGTCAACGTAATAACAGAAGAGATTGACCGGCTGCGAACCACGGCTGGTTCCCACAGTCGGATATTTGTCGTGGAGACGATGGGCAGACACGCCGGCTGGCTGGCACTCAGGGGAGGAGAAGCCAGCGGGGCATATATCATTTTGATTCCCGAGCATGACTTCTCTATAGAAAAGGTCTGTGGGCTTATTAAAGAAGGAAGGCAAGCGGGTGCCCGGTATGAAATCATCGTTGTGGCCGAGGGTGCCAAGCCGGCGGGTGGCTCAGAATTTGTGCGCTATGAGGGAGTGGACGCCTTCGGGCATAAGAGGTTGGGTGGCATTGGGGAATTCCTTGCCCAGGAGATTTACCGGAGCACCCAGCTTGAGACTAGGAGCATTGTCCTCAGCCATTTGCAGCGTGGTGGCGCCCCTTGTGCCTATGACCGGAGGATGGGACGTTATTTCGGCATGGCTGCCGTAGACCTGATTGTGATGGGTGATTTCGGCAAGATGGTCTGTTACCGAAATGGTGAAATTACTTCCTGTCCGCTGGAGAAGGTTATCGGCCAGACTAACTTCGTTGATGTGGAGAAGGATTACGACGTAGAAAGATATAACGGACGTCGGACTATTCTACGGTAGAGCGAAGAGGACCTAGATGACTAAAAAGAGGGTACAGAATTCCCATGTCAAGGATAACATAGACCGGCTGGTTGAAGTTGCGGTTTTTGCTGCTGAAGAGAAGGTGCAGGGAAAAAGCCAGCGGCAAATAAGGGAGTTGGCAGCAGAGCGCGGCATTTTCCCGGCAAGCATCCAGAACCTGTATGAGGCGGCTGGCAAAGGTCTTTATCACCATATCACCGTCCCGGCAATGAACCTCCGTGGGCTTACCTACCTCATGGCCAGAATGGCTTTCCGGGCGGCTTTACGGCACAGGGTGAGTGCCTTCATCTTTGAGATTGCCCGTTCCGAAATAGGGTATACCAAACAGAGACCGGCGGAATACGCTGCCTGTATTCTGGCGGCGGCGGTAAAGGAGGGTTTTCAGGGCCCGGTATTTCTCCAGGGAGACCATTTTCAGGTAAATCGTAAGAAATACTCCCAGGCACCAGAAGAGGAAAGCAACGCCATCGGGAAGCTGATACTGGAGGCAGTCGATGCCGGATTTCTCAATATCGATATTGATGCCTCGACTCTGGTGGAATTGGAAAAGCCAACTTTAGAGGGGCAACAGGAAAAGAACTATACCATAACGGCGGAGATGACGAAGTTTATCCGCCGTATCACGCCCGACGGTACTATCATTTCTGTTGGTGGGGAGATAGGAGAGGTAGGTAAGAAGAACAGCACTGTGGAAGAGCTAAGAGCGTTTATGACCGGCTATCTTTCCGGGTTGGGAGCGGGCGTTAAAGGTATCTCCAAGATCAGCGTGCAGACCGGCACCACGCATGGAGGCGTGGTGCTTCCCGATGGCTCAATTGCCAGAGTAAAACTGGATTTTGAAACATTGAAGCAGCTATCTAAAGTGGCGCGCGAGGAATACGGCATGAGCGGGGCTGTCCAGCATGGTGCTTCCACCCTTCCTGATGAGGCTTTTCGTCTGTTTCCGGAATCGGACACGGCGGAAGTTCACCTTGCCACCGGTTTTCAAAACATCGTCTATGATAGTCCGTATTTCCCTGCCGAATTAAGGGATAAAATTTACCGCCACCTTCTGGAGAAATATAGCGATGAAAGAAAGCCGGATGAAACCGTGGAGCAATTCATCTATAAAACACGGAAGAAAGCCTGGGGTGACCTGAAGGAAGAGCTCTGGGGCATCCCGGAAGCAAGCCTTGGTGAAATCGGACAGGAGCTGGAAAAGCGGTTCTCGCTTATCTTCCAGGAATTGAATGTGGTGAACACCGTTGACTTGGTGAACCGATATGTGACTCGGTAAAGGGAATTCAGGAAACTTCTCTTTTCTCATGAGACAGGAAGCGTTCTCCAGCAATGATGCTGAGTTAAAATAATCTGGACTAACAAATTCTGGGCAATAGTTCACCAACCAGCATATCGACAATGCGGGAGGCGCCGAGGCGGGTTTTCATGATTACCCGTCCCGGATGTTCGGCCACTACTTCGCCAATAATAGTTGCCCCAGCGCCGTACCGATTTTGTTTCATCCTGGCAAGCACTTTATCGGCGTCCTCCGGGGCAACGACCGCCGCCAGCTTGCCCTCGTTCGCCAGATAAAGGGGGTCAAAGCCGAGCAATTCACAGGCGCTGAGCACCGATTTTTTGACCGGAATGTTTGCCTCCTCGATGACCATCCCCACCTTTGACTGCCGGGCAAACTCATTGAGGGTGGTGGCAAGCCCACCCCGCGTTGGGTCTCGCAGACAGTGGATATGGGCTGATGTTTCCACCATTTCGGCTACCAGCCGGTTGAGGGGGGCACAGTCACTGGCTACCGGCACTTTGAATTTCAGTCCTTCACGCTGGCTGACAATAGCGATGCCGTGGTCACCTATGGTTCCGCTGACAATAACTTTGTCTCCTGGCTTGGCATTTTCTCCCGAGATATTTATCCCCGGTGGCACCATACCCACACCAGAAGTAGTGATAAATAGCTTATCGGCACTGCCCTTGTTGACCACTTTAGTATCGCCGGCAATAATCTTGACCCCGGCTTCGACTGCTGCCTGGTGAACGGAATCCACTATCCTCTCTAAATCGGCGATAAGCAAACCTTCTTCGATGATGAGGGAGAGGCTCAGGTAGAGGGGGATAGCACCGCTCATGGCGAGGTCATTTACCGTGCCGCATACTGCCAGCTTGCCGATATCTCCGCCGGGGAAGAAGATGGGGCTGACGACATAGCTATCGGTGGTGAACGCCAGTTTCCCCTGACTGCCCAATTCAAATACGGCGGAATCATCAAGCTTATCCAGTATCGGGTTACCCAGGGTGGTGACAAAATGCTTGGCGATTAAATCATGCATGAGCTTGCCACCACTACCGTGAGCCAGCAGAATCCTATCCTCCATAACCATCTCCATAGTGGAAATAGGTGGCGCAACTGCCTTCTGAAGATACCATGCAGGCTCCGACCGGATGTTCCGGTGTGCAAACCCTGCCGAAGAGCTTGCAATCCAGTGGGGTATTGACGCCGCGCAGGATACTGCCACAAATGCACCCCTTAGCTTCGCGGCTGGACTCCGGGGTGAGGTCAAAGTTCGCCTCAGCATCGAACTGCCGGTACTTTTCCCGGAGCTTGAGTCCGCTGGCTGGCACCACTCCAATGCCCCGCCAGTCTGCCTCACCGACCTCAAAGACGGTGTGCATCAGCTTCAAGGCTGGCTGGTTACCTTCAGGTTTTACCCCGCGCCGGTAGGCAATCTCTACTTTATACTCTTCTTTCTCAATCTGGTCTACCAGCAAATCAACGCAGAGCAGAATATCCAGAGGCTCAAATCCGGAGACCACGCAGGCAATATGATAATCATCGGCGATGAAACGATAGGGATATGAGCCAATGATGCTGCTCACATGCCCCGGACAGATGATGCCGTTGAGTTCGACCTCACCCATGTCCAGAATCGCCTTCATTATTGGCGGGCACAGCTTGTGCAGGGATAGAATATAATAGTTATCTATCCCCTCTTGCTCGGCTTGCAGAATAGAAGCGGCTATGGTAGGGGCTGTGGTCTCAAAGCCTATGCCAATGAAGACTACCGATTTGTCCGGATTGTCCCGGGCGATATAAACCGCGTCCTGAGCTGAATAAACAACCCTGACATCGCTGCCCTCGGCTTTGACCTGCTGTAAGCTGGAGCGGCTTCCCGGCACCCTGACCATGTCACCGAAGCTGGCGATGATGACATCGGGCAGACGGGACAGGGCAATTGCCTTGTCCAGGTCGGCATTGGCGGTAACACAGACCGGGCAACCGGGACCGGAGAGCATCTCAATATTC
>CAZUSN010000034.1:11158-12235 GCA_964623035.1 uncultured Dehalococcoidaceae bacterium
TAATATTCCTGGGCAGAAGCTTGCGAATGCCATGCTTGAAGATGCTCACGGTGTGCCCGCCGCAGAACTCCATGAGCCTGATTGGCTTGGTGGAATGGCGGTGAATTCTCTCAATCAGCTTCTTAGCTAGTTCTGGATTGCGATATTCGTCAGCAAACTTCACTGGACTTGACTCAGTTCCTCAAGTATTCTCAGGGTCTCCTCGGCTTCGGCTTCGTCAATGATGTTGATGGCATAGCCGGTGTGCAGCAACACATAATCGCCAACTTTGACATCAGGGGTGAGTTGAATACTGACCTGGCGGGTGACACCATCAATATCTACCTCAGCCTGGTATCCCTCTATTGATTTAACCAGGGCGGGTATGGCCAGACACATCTTTCACCTCTTACTTTATCTATTCGCCGGGAGAGAAGTTAGCGATAACGGCTTGTCCCAGAGAGATGCCACCGTCATTGGTGGGCACCTGCCGATGGGTAAAAACTTCCAGTCCCTCGCTCTCAAGTAAATGAACCGCTTTTCTCAAGAGCAACCGATTCTGAAAGACGCCGCCACTTAATACCACCTGGGAGAGCCCGGTTTCATGGGAAAATGCCTGACACTGCTCTTTTATTATCCGGGCGACCGTGTTATGGAATCGGGCGGCGATTCTGGCTCTGGCGATGCCGTCTTGTAAGTCCCGGAGGACTGCGGAGAGCAGGTCCCCAAGCGTGATTAAAGTTAAATCATTCTCTTTAATCAAAGAAAACGGGTAGCCAGCGGTTTCGTCAGCGGCGTCATAGGCAAGCATCTCCAGCTCAACGGCGGCTTGGGCTTCATATTCAATCTCACCTCTGACTCCAAGGAGGGCGGATATGGCATCGAAGAGGCGCCCGCAACTGGAGGTCAGTGGCGAGTTAATTTTTTGCCTGACCTGCTGTTTAATAATCTCTATCTCCGCCTCATCTAGCTGTTTCAAGAATGGCAGGTCTTGTTTCAAGGCATCCTCGCCAAGCAATGAGAGCAGATAGCCAACGGTAATGCGGTAGGGTTTCTTTATGGCTAGCGCGCCACCGGGTAGGGGCAGATATTCCAAAT
>CAZUSN010000035.1:0-11350 GCA_964623035.1 uncultured Dehalococcoidaceae bacterium
ATGGCTTTTGATATGCCGAGGGAGACACCGAAGCTCGATATTATCAAACAGCTGAACGGAGCCGGAGTTAAGCTGCAGGAAGAAGTTGTCGCCGCACCGGAGGCATTGCCTCTGGCTGGTACGGAGTTCGTGCTCACCGGCACATTAAAGGCTTTTTCCAGGCAAGAGGCAGAAGAAAGAATCAAAGCCCTCGGTGGCACCACCGGCAGCAATGTTACCAAAAAAACCACCTACCTGGTGGTGGGCGTTGACCCTGGTTCAAAGCTAGACAAAGCCCGGTCTTTGGGCACTAAAATACTCAACGAAGAGGAATTTTTGGCACTGCTAAGGGACAAAGGGGGGCACCCGAAGGGCGTTTAAGGGGGGTTATTCAAAGAACCTCATGAAATTAATTGTTGGCTTGGGTAATCTTGGGCGAATTTATGCCCACAATCGCCACAATATCGGCTTTATGTGCCTCAACCACTTTGCCAAAACACATGGCATACGCTTTGCTCAAAAACAAGGTCAAGCCCGGATTGGTATGGGCGAGGCTGCCGGTAACAAGCTGCTCTTAGCCAGACCACAGACCGGCATGAACCTCAGTGGACAATCAGTAAGTCGGCTGGTGAAAAAATTTAATATCAGCCTTGACGACCTGATTGTCATTCATGATGACCTCGACCTTCCACCGGGCAAAATCCGCATCAGCCAGGGCAGCAGCTCTGGAGGGCACAAAGGGGTTGAGTCCATCATCGCCCACCTGGGAAGCGCTGACTTTATCCGCATCAGGGTAGGCATTGGCCGACCGGTCTTTGCTGAAGGCTCGACCAAAGATAAAGAGGCTGAGATTATCGACTATGTGCTCAGCGACTTCGCCCCCGAAGAAAAGAAAACCGTGGCTCAGGTCATACCAAAAGTAAGTGAGGCTGTCCTCTGCTTACTCAGCGAAGACCTGACCACCGCTATGAATAAATTTAACTGAGAGCCTTTAACAACCCCTCACCCTTTTTCCCTCTCCCCTTGCCAAGAGGAGAGGGAAGAGATTTTAGAGAGGGGGCGAAGCCCCTTCTCTTACTTACACTCCCCCTTTCCTTTGTAAGGAAAGGGGGCAAGGGGGATAGGTTACTAAACAATCTCTCTAACTAGCCTTTGCCAGATTTCAGGCTAAATGATATAATTTTTACACCGTTCCCAAGATGAGAGATAAGAAGCGATTTATTGCCGTCATCGGCGGCAGCGAGTGCACATCCCAAGAAGCCAAGCTCGCCGAAGAGGTAGGCCGTGAGTTAGCCCGACAGGGTGCCATTTTAATTTGTGGTGGGCTGGGCGGGATTATGAAAGCTGCCTGTAAGGGAGCTAGCTCAGAAGGCGGCATGACTATCGGCATCCTGCCCGGAGACAATCGTGAGGCAGCTAATCCATATGTGCAAATTCCCATAGTTACCAACCTCGGTGAAGCCAGAAATGTAATCGTGGTTAAGTCAGCCCAGGCGATTATCGCTATTGGTGGCGGCTACGGCACCTTATCTGAGATAGGACATGCTCTGCGCAACAACATTCCGGTGATTGGCTTGAATACTTGGTCGCTGTCCCGAAATGGTCAGCCGGATAACTCGATTATCATTGCCCGCAGTCCTGCCGAGGCAGTCAGTAAAGCGCTTAGTCTGGCGACACCGTGATTATCTAGTTTGCTAATTTGTGTAGATGAGGAGGGCAAATGTCAACCATCGCTAAGGTAAAAGCCAGAGAAATCCTGGACTCCCGGGGCAATCCAACTGTGGAGGTTGAGGTGGAGCTATCTGATGGCACCACCGGTCAGGCGGCGGTTCCCTCTGGAGCCAGCACCGGCAAGCATGAAGCGGTCGAGCTCAGGGATAAAGATACCTCCCGATTTAACGGCCTGGGTGTCCTCCAGGCAGTAAAGCACGTCAATGAACATATCGCTGCTGCTATCATCGGGATGCCAGCTACGGAACAGGAAGCCATTGACCGCAAACTGATTGAACTTGATGGCACCGATAATAAATCATGCCTGGGGGCTAATGCCATTCTGGGGACATCGCTGGCGGTCGCTCATGCCGCCGCCAATCACCTTGATATGCCTCTGTACCGCTATTTAGGCAAGGTAGATAACTATATTTTGCCAGTACCACTGATGAATATTCTAAATGGCGGCAAGCACGCTGCCAATTCCACTGATTTTCAGGAATTTATGGTCGTCCCCGCTGGTGCCATCAGTTTCCGACAATCCCTGCAAATGGGCGCCGAGGTCTACCATTCCCTGAAGAAAGTGCTCAAGGACAGAGGTTTAAGCACCAATGTTGGCGATGAGGGAGGTTTTGCCCCCTCCTTCCCCTCTAATAAAGAGGCGATAGAGGCGGTCTTAGCCTCTATTGAAAAAGCCGGCTACCAGCCCGGTAAAGACTGTTTTATTGCCTTAGACCCGGCAGCCAGCGAATTCTATCAGGATGGACAGTATGTTCTCTCCCGAGAGGGCGCCAAGCTAACATCTGCGGAGATGGTTGATTATTATGTCAAGTGGTCAGCAAGCTATCCCCTCATCAGCATTGAGGATGGCATGGCTGAGGACGATTGGGACGGCTGGCAGCTGATTACCAGAAAATTGGGCAGTAAAATTCAGCTCGTTGGCGATGACCTTTATACCACCAATGTCACCCGCCTCAAACAAGGCATCAAATTGAAAGCCTCCAATTCCATTCTCATCAAGCTGAATCAGATTGGCACGCTCACGGAAACAATCGCCGCCATTGAGATGGCAAAACAAGTCGGCTGGACGGCAGTGGTGAGCCATCGCTCCGGTGGGACTGAAGATACCACCATCGCTGACCTAGCGGTGGGACTGAATACCGGACAGATTAAAGCCGGCGCCCCCTGCCGCTCAGAACGGACTGCCAAATATAACCGCCTTCTCAGAATAGAAGAGGAGCTGGGACAAAGTGCCAGCTTTGCTGGCACTCAGGCTTTCCCCAGCTTGAAAAGGAGATAGACAGATTCTTAAGGATGATGCTATACTCAACGACATAAAGGTGGAAAATGGCGAAGGAGGGGCAAAATGGCGACTAAAATCGGCATCAATGGCTTTGGACGTATTGGCAGAATAACCTTCAGAACCATCAACCAATACCAAAAAGATAAATTAGAAGTGGCGGTGGTGAATGACCTCACCGATACCAAAACCAATGCGCACCTCTTGAAATGGGACAGCACTTACGGTCCTTATCCCGGTGAAGTAGAAGCCAGCGGGGACTCAATTATCGTTGACGGCAAAAAGGTGAAGGTGCTTTCCGAGCGTGACCCAGCCAAGATTCCCTGGCGGGATTACGGGGTTGACATCGTCATTGAGTCAACCGGACTATTTACTGATGCGCCTAAGGCTGCTGCCCACCTGCAGGGTGGTGCCAAAAAGGTCATCATCTCTGCCCCGGCTAAAAATGAAGATGTCACCATTGTCCTCGGCGTCAATGAAGATATGTATAACCCACGCAAGCATAAAATCATTTCCAATGCTTCCTGCACCACTAACGGCATCGCCCCCATAGTCAAAGTGCTGCATGATAATTTCGGAGTAAATAAAGGGTTAATGACTACCATCCATGCCTATACCAATGACCAGAGAATCCAGGACATGGTTCACAAAGACCTGCGCCGGGCTCGTGCTGCCGCAATAAATATTATCCCGACGACTACCGGTGCAGCCACGGCAGTAACCATCGTCATACCTGAGCTTAAAGGCAGACTTCACGGCATAGCCATGAGAGTCCCCATTGTAACCGTCTCCGTCATTGACTTTGTGGCTGACCTAGACAAAGAGGTTACCGTGGAACAGGTCAATCAGGCTTTCCAGAAGGCAGCGAAAGGTCCGCTAAAGGGAATCATCACCTACTGTGAAGAGCCATTGGTCAGCTCTGATTTCATCGGCAACCCAGCCAGCTCCATCGTTGATGCCCTCAGTACCATGGTGATTGCCGGCAATATGGTGAAAGTCATTGCCTGGTATGATAATGAGTGGGGCTATAGCTGCCGCTTGGCTGACCTGGCAGCCTTTATTGCTGATAAGGGACTGTAGGCGAAAACGGGCAACTATTTATATTACTTTTGTGGGGAAACTTTTTGCCTACTATGTCCATGCCTGGTTATTTTCGGCAAGCATTCCCCCAAATAAACACCCCGTAATTAAAAAATTGACATTGATGAGCCAGAACGCCTAAAATAACACTGTTACCAAAGTATCGGGGTAGGAAATGAAATTTATCGTTGTAGGTTTTGGACAGTGCGGTGGCCGAATTGCTGATGAGTTTGCCCGGCTGAGCAGGCGAGCTCATCTGAAACGTGGCATTGATGTCATTACCGGCGCCTTTGCCGTAAATACTGATGTGGCTGACCTGAGCGGGCTAACTGGAATACGGCCTGATTACGAGCATCGAATCCTCATCGGGGGGCGCAAGACTGGCGGTCACGGCGTTGGCAAAATCAATGAACTGGCAGCAGAGATAGCTAGAGAAGACGGTGATAAGGTTATCGAGACCATCAGAACCAGCAAACGGTTTACCGAATCAGACGCTTTCTTGCTCATCGCCGGGGCAGCGGGTGGCACCGGTTCTGGGTCAATTGCTGTCATAACCCAGCGCATAAAAGAGCGTTATGTAGACAAACCAGTGTATAACCTGATTGTCCTCCCCTTTGAGCATGAAGAAATGACTGAGGAAAGAACCATCTATAACGCGGCTACCTGCCTCAAATCTGCCTATCTAGTCGCCGATGCTGTATTCCTCGTTGATAATCAAAGGTATGTGATGAAAGACGCCCCGATTAGAAGCAACCTGGCGAAAATTAATGCCTTGATTGCCGAGCCATTTTATAACTTGCTCTGTGCCGGCGAGGAAAAAAAACACAAATATATCGGAGCCAAGATACTCGATGCCGGTGATATCATTCAGACTGTAGTCGGCTGGACCGTGATTGGCTATGGTAAATCGAAAATTTCCTTCGCCAGACAGTTTCTGACAAAGACGCACGACTTCAGAAATAAAGCCTCTGAAGCCGAGAAGGGAACTCAAGCCATGGATGAAGCTATCAGTGGCTTATCCCTCAAATGCAACCCGGTGGATTCAAAAAGAGCCCTCTACCTTGTCTCCGCACCAGCCAAGGAAATGAACGTGGACTTAATTAAAGAGCTTGGTACCTACCTCAAAGCGCTAGCCCCAGAAGCAGTAATCAGAAGCGGCGATTATCCCAGGGCTGGGAGTTCACTGGATGTTACCGTAATTCTGTCTGAACTTAGTGACGTGGAAAAGGTCAGAAATTACTTCACCAGAACAATCGGTCTCATCGCCGCGCTAAAAAAGAGACAAGAAGGCATCGAAAGCAAATACCGGGGAATTGAAATTTCCTTAAAAGATATCCCTTCTTTATTATAAGCCAATTTAGCCCGCTAACGAATAAGGCACCAGTTCAACCGGCGAGGCACTCCGGGACAAGGCTTCTCTCTATCTTGAGAGTTTGGCATAAATACCCCAGGCTTGCTCTATCGTCTCATCACGAATTTGCCAAGCCTGTTCTACTGTCTCCTGTCGCTTTCTCCAGGCTTCCTCTATCTTCCCTCCACAAGCCTTTTCTGCTTGCTCTTTCGCTTTCCGGTAATCTTTTTCAGCCTGGGTTATAGCTTCGTCACGCGCTTTTAGAGCTTGGACAATAGCTTCATCGCGGATTCTCAAGGCCTCCCTTATATTCTCATCACAAGCATTCTCCGCCTGCTGCTCCGCCCTCCTATAAGCCTTGGCTATTTGACGCTCATTCATTCGATATGCTTCCGCCACCTGCCGCTGAGCGTCCATATAGGCGGCATAAGCTTTCTCAGCTTGTCCCAGCACTTCATCAAGTGGTCTTACCGGCTCTTCAACTTCCTTAGCAGGCTTCTGCCCTTGTCCTTTCATCTCTTCAACTGATTTTCTGGTTACTTCTGCGATTTCCTGACTGGCCTTCTTGGCTCGCTCTTTCGGATTCGTCATCGAGTACCTCCTATTTAACTTTTATGATATACTGGCTCTATTATTTCCTATTTTTTAGTTATTTTTCAACTTCTTCCGCATCGTCGGCTTCTGTCTTCTCTTCACCTTTTTTGGTTTTTTTGGTCTCATACATCTTGGCTAGAGAATCTAAACGCGCCGCGATTTTCTTTTTATCTATCGTCTCCCCAGCCTTTGGCTTTCCCTTTGTTTTAGTCACTTCAGCCCTGCTTATTGCTTCCTCAAAGGCTTTCAATGATGCCTCAGTAGCCTCTTCATCCAATTCGCCGGTTACCTCAGCAACCTCTTCCGTCTCCTCACTTACTTCTTCACCACCTGTCGCTTTCCCAAAAGCTTGCAGCGATGCTTCCGCCGCCTCCCTTGCCATCTTACCAGCGGCTTCAGCTTTGTTTATGGCTGCTTCGAAGGCTTTCATTGACACCTCAGCTGCCTCCCTGGCTATTCGAGTCGATGCCTCCGTAGCTTCCTTGGCAGCTCTTACCGTCATCTCGGCTGCTGCCTTCGCTGCCTTTGCCGACGCTTCCGTAGTTTCCTTAGCCTCCCGGCTGATTGCCTCTGCTCGACTTATTGCTTCTTCAAAAGCTATGACCGAAGTCTCAGCCGCCTCCTTGGCAGCTATAGCAGCTAATTTAGCCGCCTCTTTTATCTCTTTTATTGAAATCTCAGAGGTTTCCTTAGTCGTTTTATTTATTTCCTCAATCTGGCTTACTGCCTCCTGGGACGCTTTAGTTAAAGCTTCGGCAGCTTCTTGAGAGACCCTTTTCGCCTCTTCAACAGCCTGTTGGACCGTCTTTATCGCTTCCTCAACAACTTCTTTGGCTTCTCCTGCTGCTGTTTCCGTAGTCTCTTTAGCTTCCCTGCTTGTTTCTTCAGCTCGATTTATCGCTTCCTGAGAGACCCTTTTCGCCTCTTCAGCAGCTTCTTGGACCGTCTTTATCGCTTCCTCAACAGCTTCTTTGGCTTCTCTACCTGTTTCTTCGACTCGTTTGACTGCCTCCTGAAAAGCTTCATTGGCTGCTTCAGTTCTTTCCCGGGTAGTTGCCACCGACGTCTCCGCCGCCTCCGTAGCCTCTCTACTGAGCGCCTCAGCTCGGTCTACTGCCTCCTGAAAGCCTTGGGCTAATGTTTCGGTAGCCTGTTTTACTTCCTTGCTTATTGCCTCCGCCCGGCTTATTGCTTCCTGATAAACCTTAGTTGACATCTCGATAGCTTGCCGGGAAATCCTTACCGCAACATCAATCGCCTCTTTGGTCGCCTCGGTTGAAGCCTCGGTAGTTTCCTTAGTCTCCCGACTCATTGTTTCCGCCTGGCTTATCGCCTCCCGGGAGATTTTGCTTGAAGCTGCCGCTGCTTCCTTCGTCTCTCTATTTACCTCTTCTATCCTGGTTATCGCTTCCTGAGAAATCCTCAACGAAGTTTCCGCAAGTACTTTAGCTTCCTTACTTATTCTTTCAGCCCTGAGGGCGACTTCCTGAGTGGCTTTGGCTGAGGCATCAGCAGTTTCTTTGGTAGCCTTGCTTGCTCTATCGGCCTTTAGTGCCGCTTCTCTGGCTTCCCTGATTGATGCTTCGGCGGCTTCCTTAGCCTCCTTACTCGCCTTCTCTGCTTTGCTTACGGCTTCTTTGGCCATTCTGATGGCTGCTTCGGCGGCTTCCTTGGCTGTCCCACCTGCTTCCTCCGCCCGCTCTATCTCCTCATGAACCGTCTTCGCCGATGTCTCAGCCACTTCCTTGGCTTCATTACTTATTTCGCTAACCCGATTTAACCCTTCCTGCGAAGCTACAAAGGCTGCTTCCGCTGCCTCCATGGCTTCCTTACTTATTGCTTCGGCTCGAGCTATGGCGTCCTGGAAAGCTTTAGTTATCGCTTTAGATGTTTCCTTGGGCGCTTTGGCTGCTTCCTCAGCCCGGCTTATCGCTTCGTGGGCAGCTCTGATTGATGCCGCGGCTGCCTCCTTGGCTTCCTTGTTTATTTCCTCTGCCCGTCTTATCGCCTCCTCAGCAGCTTTTGCCGCAGCTTCAGCTGCCTGCTTGGCTTGCTTACTTATTTCCTCTGCCCGTCTTATCGCCTCCTGGGCAACTCGAGTTGATGCCTCAGCCGCTGCTTTGGCAGCTCGGCTCAACTGCTCAGCCTTGGCAACCGCTTTCTCAAAGGCGCCAATAGTATGTTCGGTATCTTCTAGTAATTCGTGGGATACATCCCTAACCATTGCCCAACACCCTTTGTTTTACTCAATTCTAATATAGGTTCTTTAGTTTTTCAATATCTTTTTATGAGATTGTTTATAATAACTCCTATAATAACTCCTCACCCTGTATCCCTCTCCCCTTCAAAAGGGGAGAGGGAAGAGATTTTTAAGAAGAGCTCTGCCCCTCTTAACTTCCCCTATCTTTTTCAGCAGTGTCTTAGAGAGGCTACGCCTCTCTTTCTTATTCTCCCCCCTTCCCTTACAAAGGGAAGGGGCTAGGGGGATAGGTTGGTAAACAGTCTCTTTAATAAATGTAATGAATAGCCCTAACTAAACTGCGCATTTATCGTTATAAATAGTAAAAGCAAGTGAAGCAGGCGGCTGAACCAATTGAACAAAAAAGAAAAACAGCATATTTATCTTTCGCCTGACATTTTTACCAGGTACCTTCTTCCTACGTAAAAAGTCGTTATCAGCGTTAAAAAGATTGACAATGATAAACAAGTATGCTTAAAATAACTAAATCATAATATTGAGGTGGAAAATGAAATTAGTAGTCGTAGGTTTCGGACAATGTGGTGGCAGAATCGCCGATGAATTTGCTCGGCTGAATCAAAAAGCGCGCAGTCGGCGTGGTATTGAGGTCATTACTGGCTGCTACGCCGTTAACACTGATGCGGCTGACTTGAGTGGGCTACATAATATCAGGAAAGATTATCTGCATCGAATCCTCATTGGCAGCCGCAAGACCGGCGGGCATGGCGTGGGCAAAATCAATGAGCTTGGGGCGGAGATAGCCAGAGAGGATGCTGATAAGGTTGTTGACGCCATACGGCAAACCAAGCGTTTCTTTGAAACTGATGCCTTCTTATTCATCGCCAGCGCAGCCGGTGGCACCGGTTCTGGTTCAGTAGCAGTCATGACACACCATATCAAAGAGCGCTATGCCGATAAACCAATCTACAATGTTATTATCCTTCCTTTTGAGCATGAGGAAACAACCGAGGATAGAACGGTATATAACACTGCCACCTGCCTTAAATCCGCCTACTCAGTAGCTGATGCCGTATTTCTTGTCGATAATCAAAGATTTGTTCGGAAAGATGCGTCAATCAGAGGTAACCTCGCCAAAATCAATGAAATGATCGCCGAGCCGTTTTACAACTTGCTCTGCGCTGGTGAAGAGAAGAAGGCCAAGTATATTGCGTCCAAAGTGCTCGATGCTGGCGATATCATACAGACTCTGGTCGGCTGGACGGTAATCGGCTATGGCAAATCACAACTGCCGTTAATCAGGTTTACCCGTGAACGCAAGCGCGATTTCAGAGAAAAGGGTCAGGAAACTCTCAAGGGAGTCCAAGCTATGGATGAAGCCATAAGCGAGCTTTCGCTCAAGTGCAACCCATTAGATTCAAAGAGAGCCCTCTACCTCATCTCAGCACCAGTTAAGGAAATGAATATGGACTTGGCTAAGGCGCTTGGTGATTATATGCGAGATATGGCGCCAGAGGCTTTAATCAGGAACGGTGATTACCCCAGGGAAAGAGGCTTACTGGATGTAACCGTTATCCTGTCCGAACTTAGTGATGTGGAAAAAGTCCGAAGCTACTATCTCAGGTCGACCAATCTTATTCCTGAGTTCGAAAAGAGACAGGAAGAAACAGCAGTTAAACTCAGAGCTGTTGAAGACGCCTCAAAAGAAATACCTTCGCTACTGTAACTAAATCAAAATAAAGCAATTTGCCAGCTTTACTTAGCTAGTCAGTGTTTCTGGCGGTAAAGCTGGCATTTTTATGCCAGCTTCTTTGCACCTGACTTACCACTGGGGTATAATTAAGGAAATGACGACGTCTCAGGTCTTTTATCGCCGCTGGCGCCCGCAAACCCTAGCTGAGGTGGTTGGTCAGGAACAGATAACTCAGACCTTAAACAATGCCTTGAGCAGCGGTCATATCTCTCATGCCTATCTTTTCTGTGGTCCTCGCGGCACTGGTAAGACCAGCACCGGGCGCATTTTGGCTAAGGCGGTAAACTGCCTTAGCAACGAGGGCAAGGGCGAGCCATGTAATACCTGCCTGATGTGTCAGTCAATCACTGAGGGAAGAGCCCTGGATGTCATTGAGGTTGATGCTGCCAGCAACCGCGGCATTGATGAAATCCGAGACCTCAGGGAGAAGGTCAACTATGCTCCCAACCAAGCCCGTTATAAAGTCTATATCATCGATGAAGTCCATATGCTCACCAAAGAAGCATCTAATGCCCTGCTCAAGACGCTGGAGGAACCGCCGCCACATGTTATCTTTATTCTGGCTACGACTGAAGTCCACAAAGTCCTGCCCACCATCATGTCGCGCTGCCAGCGTTTTGACTTCCGCCGTATCTCGCAGGCTGATGTGGTGAGCAAACTAATCAATATCGGCAAAAAAGAAGGTATTAAAATCAAGCCAGAAGCATTACGGCTCATCGCCAAGGCAGCCACGGGAAGCCTGCGGGATGCCGAAAATTTGCTGGAGCAACTGACTACCTATTACGGCAAGAAGATAGACCTGCAACAGGTTCAGACCATCTTAGGCATTACCGGGGACTGGCGCGCCAAAGAGCTGGTAAGGCACATTATCAATAATGATGTCTCAGGCGGGGTAGCCACGATACACCATGTCAACAGTGACGGACTGGATTTACGACAATTCAATCGGGAACTGGTCGAATACCTCCGGGGACTGCTCCTCATCAAAACCGGCTCTGATGAAGCCATCGACCTGCCGGCGGAGGATATAACTGAATTAAAGGATTTAGCCGCCAAGGCTCCCCTGCCTCAGATATTGAAAGCGGTCAAGCTCTTCGGTCAGCTTGACCTCAGCTTCGACAACTATTCAACCTTACCCCTTGAGCTAGCTCTGGTTGACTGCACCTTAACCCCAACTGAGAAGGAATACCCGAGTAAGGTTGAAGTGGAAATTCGCCAGCCCGCAGAGATGGCTACCCCACCGCCAAAATCAGAAAAACCCTTGACCAAACCGGAACCAGCCAAAGTAGCCGCAGAAACGGTAGCCCCATCTAAGCCAACGGAAACACCGGTACCAGCTGCCAAAGTTGCCGCCGCACCAAAACCGGGTGGTGAAATCGAGCAACT
>CAZUSN010000035.1:11360-12149 GCA_964623035.1 uncultured Dehalococcoidaceae bacterium
AGCAACTGAGAGCAAACTGGCGGCAATTCATCCGGGATGCCCCACCCAATATGAGTCGGACTCCGGCGGCGGCTTTACTCAGGAGCGCCAAACCCAAAACTATTGAGAAAGACATAATTGTTTTGTCCTTCAAGTATCCTCTCCACAAGGAAAACATGGAGAAACCGGATAATCAGCAGATCGCTGAGAAAATCATCAGCAGCTTTCTGGGGCGTTCCTGCCGGGTGCGCTGTGTCTATGAACCAGAAGATAATCACCTGATTGATGAAGCACTGAAAATAGGCGCCCAGATTATTGATGTGGAGGAGAAATGAACAGATTTATCATGCAGCAGGCTCAGAAGCTCCAGGCAAAACTGGCTAAGGCTCAGGAAGAATTGAGCAGCCTGACCGTGGAGGGTAGCTCAGGTGGGGGCGCGGTTAAAGTCGCCATGAACGGGCAACAAAAAATACAATCGGTCAAAATATCACCAGAAGTGGTCAATCCCGCTGATGTAGAACTCCTCGAAGATTTAGTGTTGACAGCGGTAAGTGAAGCTATTACAAAATCTCAAGAAGCGGCTGCCAAGCATCTTGGGAGTTTGACCGGGGGTCTTAAAATCCCCGGGTTAACCTAATTGGAGTCAAGGAGAACCAGCGTTGAACCGAGGTCTTATCCCCGCTGCTGAAGCCATTAATAAGCTCATTCAGGAGCTCAACAAGCTGCCTGGCATCGGTCCCAAAAGCGCTCAGAGACTCGCCTTTTATCTGCTGCGGGCTTCTGAGGAACAAACCAACCTCCTAGCCGAAG
>CAZUSN010000036.1:0-9074 GCA_964623035.1 uncultured Dehalococcoidaceae bacterium
CATTGTTAGTACCCGTGGAAAGCGGCACCAGTGGCACATTCCGGCTTCTTTTGGCTACATCCCGATTGGTGCCGTCCCCGCCCAGGGTAACGATGCACCCCACCCCGAGTTCACCCATCAGCTCCGCCGCTAAGGTTGAGTCTTCATGGGTATAAGTCACCGGCATGTCTATTATCGAGACCTTAGCTCTAATACAATTTTTGCCTATTCCGTCCAGAGCTCGCTGTCCCAGCCCATAATAATCGGGCATAATCAGAATCTCATCAACCCCGGTGGCATCGATGCCCAGCATTATCCTTCTCAGTTGATTTGTTTTCTCATTATTGTCCATGATGCTGGCATAAGCTACCAGCCGTCTGATGTCTTTCCCTGAAGCTGGATTGGCGATAATTCCCACCTTGCTCATTTAATCAACCTTTAAGCCGACGAATAAGGTAACTACCTGCCAGTAAAATAGGGATTTTTACCTGTTGCCGATAGTGGAATACCAATGACTAGGTCAGCCTCTAAAAGTTTTGACTTTCTGGCGGTGGCGCCGATGGTGTACATGATGCGGTTATCAATATTGAAATCGCTGGCTGTTTTCACTGCGGAACTGAGGGCTATGCCCAGGTCAATGCCCTGCATCAGGCACATGGGTCCTCTGGCAGTGCCCCGGTCTATCTTCTTTGCCTTCAATGTTGCCAGGCAATTTTTGCCACAGGCACCGCAATCCAGGGGTGACTCAACCCTTTTGGGTTCACCGGTAACTCCAATTAGCAATACTGCCGTGGATTTTCTGACATCTTCGGCATTCCTCTTGAAGGACGGGAATCGTTCTGGATTCTCCCGATATATTTCCTCCATGGCTTGAGCCAAGCTCTCCAGTTCATCCTTACCGTGTAAAATGAGCGTCTTTACCGAGTCCAGTCCTCTTGTTTTGGGGGCAGTTCGGGCGCTGGCAGCCATCATTTTAGCTACGGCAAGCACCGTATCCTTTTCCGCTTCTTCTGAATTCAAACGAGCCATCTAGTGTGTCCTTTCTTCCCTTATATGTTTATATATGCTTAGTGATAAGGCTCACTCGTCCCAATTATCTAAATCGCCAATCATATCAAATCCCCTTTTTAATCGGCTTTATTGAGCCCGTTTAAGCAGCATATCACTGCCCCTTGTTACGTGTCAAACCTCCAGATTCGGCAGCTTTTTATCTGCTATCTCGTTTGTGCTATACTTTGAGTTGAAGCCAGCGTAGCTCAGAGGTAGAGCAGCGGTTTCGTAAACCGTCGGTCGTCGGTTCGAATCCGACCGCTGGCTTGGTGGCTTTGAATTTGAGGAAGGGAATGGACAGATTGCTGTTTGGAACTGGCGGCACACCCCACAGTGCTAAAACTCCGTCCACCATTGATGGCATTGAACGTATTGCTGAGCTTGGGCTGGGCTGTATGGAGATAGAATTTGTTCAGGGAGTAAAGATGGGGGAGGGGAGTGCTCGCCTAGTTGCTGAGGTGGCTACCCGGAGGGGGGTAAAACTATCAGCCCATGCGCCCTATTTCATCAATCTTAATGCCCGCGAGCTGGAAAAGATAAGAGCTAGCCAGGACCGGATTCTGCAGACTGCCCGTATCGCCTCATTGTGTCATGCGGAAAGCATAGTTTTTCATCCTGCTTTTTACATGGGCGACCTGCCGGAAAAAGCCTACGCTAATGTAAAGAAACATCTGGAGGAAGTTCTGAATCAGCTTAAGCGGGAAAATAACCAGGTCTGTATCAGATTGGAGGTTACCGGCAAGGGCAGTCAGTTTGGCACCATTGAAGAGGTGCTCAATCTTAGTGCTGAGCTTGAGGGAATAGCTCCCTGTCTTGACTTTGCTCACTGGCATGCCCGGACGGGGAAATACAATTCATATGCTGAGTTTGCCACTATTTTGCTTCAAGTCAGGGAACGATTAGGCGGTGCTGCCCTGGATAATATGCATATCCATGTTTCCGGTATCAGTTATGGTAAAAAAGGAGAAGTAAAGCACCTGAACCTGGAAGAATCAGACTTCCACTACAATGAGT
The DNA here is from genome assembly GCA_964623035.1 of uncultured Dehalococcoidaceae bacterium. GTDB lineage: Bacteria > Chloroflexota > Dehalococcoidia > Dehalococcoidales > RBG-16-60-22 > CAZUSN01. The sequence continues at coordinate 2,044 of CAZUSN010000036.1, forward strand.
TTCTCAGCGCGCTAAAAGATTACGAGGTTAAGGGTATGGTTATCTGTGAGAGTCCTAACCTTGAGGAGGATGCCTTGCTGATGAAGAAAACCTATTATGGTCTCTAGAGGCGATTCTGCCTTCTTTGGCTACTCACAAATGCTTTATGGTATAATAAACTAGAAAAGCTGGTAATTCAGTGTCTGAGGTGAAGTGTGAAACCGAATTGGAAACGTAGCGGTTTAATTTATATCGCCATACTGCTGGCGGCAGTGGTTCTTTTTTCCTATCTTCTGCCCGCGGCGAATAAGCCTGAGGAAGTCCCACTAAGTGAAGTGGTTGCTCTGTCACAAAATAAGGAGATTGCGAAGATTGAGGTAGAAGATAGTATGCTCCTTGTCACCACTGTTGATGGGACTGAGCTAAGAGCTTACAAGGAGAGCAGCGCCAGTCTCTACGATGTTGAAGGGCTTAACCTAGAAGGAGTAGTCGTTGAAGTAAAAGGGTCATCGGGGGTTAACTGGGGAGGATTGTTGCTTAATTTCCTGCCCCTCTTGATCTTTGGTGCCCTGTTGTTTTTCCTCTTCCGCCAGGCACGCGGGGCTAATAGTCAGGCAATGAGTTTTGGGCGTAGCCGGGCTCGACTGTTCCCGGCAAATCGCCCGACGGTGACTTTTAATGATGTCGCTGGGGTGGAGGAAGCCAAACAAGAGTTGCGCGAAGTGGTCGAGTTTCTTAAGTCCCGTGAGAAATTTCAGGCTCTGGGTGCCCGAATTCCGAAAGGTGTTTTGCTGGTGGGACCTCCGGGCACGGGCAAGACGCTGATGGCTCGGGCTGTGGCTGGTGAAGCTGATGTGCCTTTCTTTTCCATCAGTGGCAGTGAATTTGTGGAGATGTTTGTCGGGGTTGGTGCCTCCAGAGTGCGCGACCTTTTTGACCAGGCAAAGCGCAATGCACCCTGTATCGTTTTTATTGATGAGATTGATGCTGTCGGGCGTCACCGCGGCGCTGGGCTGGGGGGCAGTCATGACGAGCGTGAGCAAACATTGAATCAGATTCTGGTGGAGATGGATGGTTTTGATACCAATACCAGTGTCATTGTTATGGCGGCAACTAACCGACCGGATATACTGGACCCGGCGCTGCTTCGCCCGGGCCGTTTTGACCGGCGGGTAGTCCTTGACCGACCCGATATCAATGGCAGGGTCTCTATTCTCAAAGTCCATACCAATGGCAAGCCACTGGCTAAGGACGTTGACCTGGAAGTGCTGGCTAAGGGAACGGTCGGGTTCAGCGGTGCTGACCTGGCTAACCTGGTCAATGAGGCTGCTATTCTGGCTGCCCGGCGGAACAAAGATGCCATCAGCATGCAGGAGTTTGAGGAATCTATTGACCGGGTGATTGCCGGACCGGAGAGAAAGAGCCGAAAGATAAGCCCCAAGGAGAAGGAAATCACTGCCTATCATGAGGCGGGACATGCTCTGGTTGCCCGGATGCTGCCCAATGCCGACCCGGTGCATAAAATCTCAATCGTGGCCCGTGGTATGTCGCTTGGTCACACCCGGCAGTTGCCTATCGAAGACCGGTATCTCATGACGCGCGCTCAAATCAAAGATATGATAGCTACTTTTGTTGGTGGGTATACCGCTGAGAAACTGATTTTTAGTGAGGTAACAACCGGGGCTTATGATGATATTAGACGAGCCACCGAGCTTGCCCGCAGGATGGTAACTGACTTTGGCATGAGCGATAAACTGGGCCCGCGAACCTTTGGGGACAAGCAGGAAATGATTTTCCTTGGTCGTGAAATATCTGAGCAAAAGGACTACGGTGACAAGATTGCTGATGCCATCGATGAAGAAGTTGGTCAGATTATCCAGCAGGCTCACCAAACTGCCGAAAAGATATTAACGGAAAATAAGTCAAAGTTAGTGCTTCTGGCGCAGAAGCTGATTGCCCGAGAGACGCTGGAAGGCGAGGAACTGGAAGCTGTCTTCGGTGAAACTCCGCCTAAACCGACTACTAAAGTTACCCCTACCACGACTCCTGTGCCGGTAGAGCCAGTCGCTGAAACCAGCCCAGAGGCTAAGCCGAAGAAAGCGCCGGCGGTACCCCGCTTTGTTCCCAAGCAGACTCCAGCGTCCCCTGATTAGCGATGGGCTGAAGACGCTAACCATGTGATGGTGGAAAGAGATTTAAGAGAGGGGTAAAACCCCTCTCTTGATTATGGAGAGGTCAGCATGATTGAGATTACGGAAAAGCCCCTTTCTCCTGAGCTTGTCCTCAGTAAGGTGAAAACAGATGACAGCGGTTGTGCCGTTATCTATGTGGGCTTGATTCGTGACCGCTCTCAAGGTAAGCCAGTCCTCTCTGTGGAATATGAGGATATCGGGGGAAAGGCGAAGGAAAGGCTTCAAGAGATAGCCGCTGAGATTAAGCAGAAATGGCCGATTAATAATATCGCCATATACCACAGGATTGGCAAACTGAAAGTCGGGGAGATCAATCTGGTGGTCGCCATCGCTGCGGCGCACCGCAAAGAGGGGTTTGCTGCCTGTCAGTATGCCATTGAACGGTTTAAACAGCAATTGCCAACGCGGAAAAAGGAAACCTACCAGAATGGCAGCATCTGGGTGGAAGACTGAGGACGATGAGCAGGCTAATTTTTGCGCACGACGACGTAATCGGCTAATCCGGTTAACGACTGGCGGCTGGGGTTTTCAGGTAGCTGATTAAGATTCTGACAGGCCTTGGCACAGTACTCTGAAGCGACAGCATAGCACTCGTCAACGATTGGTGAATTGCGCATCATCTCTATCGCCAGTTCGATATTTTTCTTCCTGTTCTTACCCTTGCTCTCAAAAATCTCTTTAACTGGATTATTCTCAGGATAGCGCTCTAAGAGGAGCATTGCCGGGAGGGTAAGAGTACCCTGAGACAGGTCTGAGCCAACTGGCTTGCCTAATTCTTCTTCGGTGCCAATAAAATCGAGGACGTCATCCACAATTTGAAAGGCAATACCCAAATTGAAGCCATATTCCTTCAGTACCTTAACCGAACTTTCCGGGGACTCACTTAAAATAGCTCCCGACTCAGTAGCCAGGGAAAAGAGGGAGGCAGTTTTACGGGAAATCCTCTGGAAGTACTGCTGCCGGGTCTGTCTTAATTGGAAAGCGGTAAAGAACTGGCTCAATTCTCCGCTGGAGATGGTCGCCAGGGTTTGAGAAAAGAGTTTGATGACATAAGGGTTCCGGGTGTCCGAGACAAATTCACCAGCCTTGGCGAATAAGTAATCCCCCAGGAGTATGGCTGGCTCCTCGCCCCAGAGCTTATAGATTGTTGGCTTACCCCGGCGAGCCTCTGACTTGTCAATGGCGTCATCATGGACCAGGGTCGCTGTGTGCATCAGCTCAACGGAGGCGGCCATGGGCAACAGATATTTCAGGTTGTAATGATAGAATTTACCCGCCAGCAAGGTAAGAGCCGGGCGAATCCCCTTGCCCCCGCCCTTTATCACCAGACCCAGTTGTTCGGAAAGCCAGGGAAAATCGACCTTAATGATTGACCTCAGGCTATCCCTTACTTTCTCCAGGTCTTCCTGAATTGGCTGGTAAATGGTGCTAAGTTCCAAAAATTCTTTTCTCCCTTAGTTAGAGGGTTGTCCCAATTTTTTTACTCTCCTCCTCCACTAGACTGTCGTCTAGTTTGGAGAAGAGGTGCTGTGGGGGAAGCAGCTTTTGCCCCGGGGGTGGCGGGTTGGACTGCCAACCGCCGTCTTCAATGCTGCCCTTAAAACCGAGCATTTTGTGCAACTTCTGAGAGCTGAAAGGCAGAAAGGGATAGAGCAAGGTCTTCAGGTCGGAAATCACGCAAAGAGCCACATAGAGAGAGGTGGCAGCAGCCTGCCGGTCCTCTTTAATCACTTTCCAGGGCGACTTTTCATCGAGGTAGCGGTTGGTCTCCTGGGCCAGGGTCATCACCGCTCTGATTGCTTCCCTGAAATGACAACCATACAGTAACTTGTCCACCGTCTCCAGGGTATCCTTAGTCGCACTGAGAATGGCTTGGTCCTGGTCATCAAATTGACCGGGCGTGGGCACACTGCCGTCAAAGTTGCGGTAGACAAAAGTCAGCACCCGGTGTATGAGATTGCCATAGGTGGCTACCAGCTCGTCATTATTGCGGCGGACAAATTCGCGCCAGGAAAAATCAGTATCAGCGGTTTCGGGCATGTTGATGGAAAGCAGATAACGCAGCGGGTCGGGCTCGTAGTGAGCAAGATAATCAGGTAACCAGACTGCCCAGTTGCGGCTGGTGGAGAGCTTCTTGCCTTCAATGGTTAAGAACTCATTGGCTGGCACATCGTAAGGCAGGTTAAGGTTATGGTCATAGCCCATCAGCATGGCTGGCCAGATGAGGGTGTGGAAGGGGATGTTATCCTTGCCGATGAAATAATAGCTTTTTGTTTCGTTATTTTGCCAGAAAGCGCGCCACCTCTCGCTATCGCCAGTGGAGGCTGCCCATTCCTTGGCTGCGGAGAGATAGCCGATAACCGCCTCAAACCAGACATAGATGCGTTTATTTTCAAAGCCAGCCACTGGCACCAGAACTCCCCAATCTATATCGCGGGTAATCGCCCGGTCTTTAAGTCCTTATTCCAGATAGCGCACGGTAAAGTTAAGCACGTTCGGTCGCCAGTGTGTCTGCTGCTTTACCCAGGCGAGAAGCCGGTCATTAAAAGCGGAAAGTTTTAGGAAGAAATGCTCAGTATCCTTAAAAAAAGGCGTGGTGCTACAAATACGGCAGTAAGGGTCAATTAACTCTGCGGGACTTAAAGGCTTGCCACAGGCTTCGCACTGGTCACCGCGGGCTCCCGGCGAGTGACAGTATGGGCAAGTGCCTTCAACATAGCGGTCTGCCCGGAAACGCTGGCATTTGGGGCAAAATGGCTGGGATACTGTGTCCCGGTAAATGTATCCCCGGTCAAGGAGGGCGAGGAAAATCTCCTGGGTTACCTGAGCGTGGTTGGCAGTACCGGTGGTAGTGAACAGGTCAAAAGATATGCCCAGCTTCTGCCATGATTCCAGAAACTCCCGGTGGTACCGGGCAGCGATTTCGCTAGGTTTCTTCCCTTCCTGTTCTGCTTTAATCGTTATTGGCGTGCCGTGCTGGTCGGAACCGGATACCATCAGGACTTCATTGCCCTTAATGCGGTGATAACGGGCAAATATGTCTGGTGGAAGATAGGCTCCGGCGATATGTCCCAGATGCAGTGACCCATTGGCATAAGGCCAGGCAACGCCAATAAAAATTCTTTCTCTCATAGAGTAACCACAACCACTAAGGTCAATCCTTATTCCTTAAAGAAAGTGAGTACCTGTTCCCCTTTCTCTGTTTTGTAGTGAGCGTAGCCTTTCTTCAGGCAGCACTTGATGCAATAGCGTTTGGTCTCTCCCTCTTCGTCCTCAATGCCATCCTTTTCATCAATAGCTAAATAACGCTCAGGATAGGGTATAATGCGCTGACATTCATCACACTTGACTTCACCCAGTGAGATACATCCACGACGCATTTATTTGCTCCTCTCTAAACTTTGACCTGAATTCTTCTTTATCTCCCAGACCTTATCTAATTGAAGCCAGGCTCGATACAGCTCTTTTCGTGACAGACCGGTCTCTGCGGCGACTTTAGCAATTGCCTCTCGGGCGGTTGCCCCGGACAGATACATGTTGCGTAACTGCTTCTCAATATCTTTACTTAACTTTGGCTTAGCCTTTTCCCTTTTGCCTTCAATGACCAAGGTGAACTCTCCCCTGGGTTCAGTAAAGTGCTTTATTGCCTGGCTGATGGCTCCCCGGAAAACTTCTTCGTGAACCTTGGTCAGTTCACGACAAACGGCAATTTGCCTATCGCCGAGAATAAAAAGCATATCATTAAGTGCTGCTATGAGCCGATGGGGCGCTTCCAGGGCAACCAGGGTGCCTTGTTCGTTGGCTACCGATTCCAGAAGCTGTCGTCTGGCGTTTGCCTTGCGTGGTAGAAAGCCGATATAGAGAAATCTATCCGTAGGCAGTCCGGAGACGACCAGTGCCGTGACAATCGCGGAAGGCCCGGGAATGGGAATCACCGGAATACCTCGCTGATTGGCGGTGTTAATTAATTCGTAGCCAGGGTCAGACATCCCCGGCATTCCCGCTTCAGAAACAAGAGCCACATCACCATCTTTAAGACAGTCCAGAATATACTCAAGTTTCGTTTGTTTATTATGTTCATGATAGCTTGTCATTGGTGTCTTAATCTCGTAAGCATCCAGTAGCCGTTTTGTCTTGCGCGTATCTTCAGCAGCAATAAGCTTTACCTCACTCAGGATGCGCAGTGCTCTGCGGGTGATATCCTCCAAATTACCAATGGGGGTAGCGACGATATAGAGATTGGGCATTGACTCTTATTTCCTTGGTCGAACAACTATAAGTTAAACCTACTTATTATAACTTACGCTCTATGACCTGTCTAGCTTTAAGAAGTAGTGTGGTTTCTCTTGCTTTTTGGTTGACACCCACCATAATCCCGCTTCATTATCAAGCGCTCTCTCGTATGTGCTTCCAGGCGACGCCGTCCCAAAAACGAAGCAGCCTTTTACACTTAGGGCATAGCACCCGGATATGACCATTGACCTTTTGTTCCTGGCCATTGACTAGCTCTCGGCAGCTAGGGCAGAAGATTTTCTTGACCATGAGTTTCATCGCTCAGTGCTCCCCCGGTTAAGTCCCTGATTTCATCAAACTCAGGCTACATCTGATGCCTGCCAATTTTAGTTAATCGCCAGAGCTAATGTCAAGCAAAGATTGAAATCATCGGCGGATACCGCTTAAGGTTTGTGGACTAAAATGGGGCAGTTGACAGGGCAAAATCTCAATATTATACTGGAACGACATCGCATTGTATCTCTGATTTTGGCTCTTAAGGGGGGTAATTCCCTTTGTTATTCTGATACTTGTTGGGCTTGTTTTGTGCACTGTATTCCGTCAAATAATCCTCAGACTGCCAAGCAT
>CAZUSN010000036.1:9174-11334 GCA_964623035.1 uncultured Dehalococcoidaceae bacterium
TCACAGGCACATATAGATAGCATCCGGTTAAATCCGGAGACCACCTGGCTTGCCGCGGTGGTGGATATAGAAGAATCACTGGCTAGAGCTGCGGCGGAAAAGTACCACACCAGGTTTTATACCAGTGTTGAAGCAGCGCTAAATGACCCGAATATCCAGGCAATGGTGGTCTGTCTTCCCCACAATCTTCATAAGCCGGTTGCCCTTAAGGTTATAGAGTCTGGCCGACATGTTCTGGTGGAAAAGCCCATGGCAACAAGTTTAGCTGAGGCTAAAGAGATGGTGGAGAAAGCACGGGGAAAAGGGGTGATCCTTATGGCCGGGCAGTGCTATCGCTTTATGGCGGGTTTTCAGGAGGCGAAACGGCGGTTGAAGAAGGAGGTTGGTGAGCCATTTAATTTCGTCTATACGGTCGCCTGTGGTTTCAACCGTATGCCGGCGCCACCCTGGTGGCAATACGAAGAGAAGACCGGAGGGCTGGCTTTTCTTATAGTGGGCTCGCACGGTGTGGATATGACGGTATGGATGTATGAAGGGAAAAAGCCAATACGCGTCTATGCTGAAGCCTTTTCCCGAAATCCCAAGTTTGAGGGCAGGGATGAGATAGTTATTGTGACCACTTTTGATGATGAATCCATGGCGACCAATCATCTTTCCCTCAATACCTATCCGGAAATCTTCGGTGGTTACATGGTGGGCCCAAAGGGGATAATGTCTTTTCGCCACGTGAGAGGTGTTGGACCGCCGGGAGTTTTCTCCTGCGAATTGTCCATCAATGATAAACTTGTCCCGACTAAGGAACTGCGCACCCATAATTTTGCCCTCGAAATGCAGGAATTTGCTGAAGCGGTCATCCAGAAACGAGAGCCCTTGGTGAAGAACGATGAGATACTGACGCAGTTGGCGATTATAGATGCGGCTAAAAAATCTGCCAGAACGCACGAGGCGGTGCTTCTTAAGCCCCTCTTATTTTAGATAAGTCGGGCTTTTTGGTGCTTTTATTTGTGGTTGGAACCCGGACTTAAAATTTGAGGATGGAACAGCAGGTATAATAACGAGCCAAAACAGGGGATAAAGATGATTACTATCGCCCACGGAGGCTTATGCCCTCCGAACACTTTCTCTCTGGATGCCAGATCTGACAGCATTAAACCAGCTAATATCCAGTGGATGATGCCGAACAGGACAATCCTCAGAATCCATTCCGGTTCCATGCCCTTAATTCCATCGCCTTTTCTATTGTGCGAAATATAATATTAACATATTATTCGGATAAAAGACGGGGAAATTTGCTTGGAATGGAGGAGCTGCCTTTAAATTTTTTCGTGTTGGGTGATATCTCTAAATGCGGTAAGTTGACAAACCACCCCATCGGCGAAGTCAACATAGGGTGAGGCAACCACTTCATAGCTCTTGCCATCCGGGCGGCTATATATCCACCTCTCAACAGCACCGTTTATCACATCTGGCAGCTTACAGATTTGTTCACAGGGGTGGTCAAGGTTTTGCAGGTACTGGTAGCAGAATAAATCAAGTCCCTCACCAAAATGCCTTCTCATCGCTGAATTTAAAAACCTTATCCTGTAGTCCGGACCAATAATAAGGATGCCGTCTTCAAGTCTCTCCACTATTTCTAAAAGCTTACTTCTTTCGCTTCTAAGGGCTGTTTCAAGCTTTCTGCTCCGGTCTAATTGATTGCGCGCAATTCCCGTCAGAACACCGATAGCGCCAGCAAATATGGTGAAGAGAGCCATCCTGAGCAGTGGGTCGGGGAAGGGAGATATGAAAAAGGCGCGGGGCAAAAAGATAATGAAAGCGATAAGGGTCACAATTACTGCCCCTTTGACTCTGGCGGTGTGGGCAGCATAGATTATGGGCGCTAGAAATAGAAGGCGATGTACATCATGGATACCATAGAAGAAGTCTATGCGCAATGCTTCCCAGGCTGCCCAGTCCACCAGTTCTCCAAAATAGTAAAACAGGGTGCTGAATGCCAAGAGTAAAGGTAAGATGAATGGTCTAAGTTTAACCTTATTCACTGTGCCCTTCTTATGGTCCTTTGAGCGCCGGTCTTACTTGGCTTTGACTGTTTCCTCGGTTTTTCTTTGTAAGGCAGCTCGTTTCTCCCGAGCTTCCTTAATGGCAGCGTAGATGCCACCG
>CAZUSN010000037.1:0-10807 GCA_964623035.1 uncultured Dehalococcoidaceae bacterium
GCATACCATTAGAGAGGTCGTTTACTAACCCCTCACCCTTTATCCCTCTCCCCTTCTGAAGGGGAGAGGGAAGAGGTTTTTGAGAGGGGCTTCACCCCTCTCTTACTTATACTCCCCCTTCCCTTCATAAGGGAAGGGGGGTAAGGGGGATAGGTTTGGTAAATAATCTCTTTAGATTAAATGGCTAAACCCTTGTTCTGGATGGTAACAGCGAGTACAATAAAAAATATAGGTAATTTTACAATTTCAAGAAAACCTGAGACAAGGGGGTATTCAGCAAGACGATGAAGGGTTTTCGCACTCCATCCTGGTTTCGTACTAAAAGACGCCTCAAGGAGAGACAAATAAAAGCCCAAACTCAAAAGAGCAAGAAGGCGAAGTCAGGCTTAAAATAATCTGGGACACGGCAGATAGAAACGAGAGTTTAAGATATTTTATACCGGCGGCAAGATTTCTCTCAGCCAGGTGCGTTGTTTTCGAGTTAACAGTAACTTATAATGAAGAAAAACGAGAGGTAAAAGACCATAGAGATAATTCCGGCCATAGACATCAGGGGCGGTAAGTGTGTCAGGCTGTATCAGGGCGACTATGCCAGGGAAACGGTATTCTCCGATGACCCGTTTGAGGTTGCCCTGAAATGGCAGTCATTCGGCGTACCGAGGTTGCATGTCGTTGACCTTGATGGTGCCGCTACCGGGGAACCTCACAATCTGAGTATTGTCAAGGAGATTGCCGGTGCGGCATTAGTTCCGGTGCAACTTGGCGGTGGCATCCGCCAGATGGAAACAATTGAGGAAGTGCTCAAGGCTGGCATTGAGCGCGTCGTCCTGAGCACAGCAGCGGTGGAAAATGCTAATCTGGTGCAGGAAGCCTGTCATAAGTTCCGGGAATCGATTGTGGTCAGTGTGGATTCGCGCGAGGGCAATGTATCCATCAGAGGCTGGCGAAAGGAGACCGAGCTAAAAGCGATAGCCTTTGTCAAAGCCATGGTGAAGCTGGGTGTCAGGCGCTTTATTTACACTGACATCAATCGTGATGGCACGCTTACCGAGCCCAACTTTGTCGCCATCGCTGAGCTAGTTGATGCCATCAAAGTGCCGGTCATTGCTTCCGGTGGTATTTCATCGATAAATCATCTTAAGATGCTGAAGAAGCTCGGGGTGGAGGGGGCGATCGTCGGCAGGGCACTTTACACCGGGGACATCAATCTGAAGCAAGCTATCTCAGCCCTCAGCCAGATGTGAGAGAAAGGGAACGAAGTTGATTGAAAATCTAAAATTCAATAAAAAAGGGCTTATTCCGGCGATAGCGCAAGATGAGGATACCGGCGAGGTGCTGATGCTGGGTTATATGAATGAAGAAGCCCTGCGCCGTACGCTCACCAGTGGCGAAGTCTGGTTTTACAGTCGCCGTCGGCAGGCACTGTGGCACAAAGGAGAGACTTCCGGCAATCGCATATTGGTGCGCTCGGTATGGAAAGACTGTGACGGGGATACCATTCTGGTCAAGGCTAAGCCCACCGGTCCGGTGTGTCACACTGGCAATAAGACTTGTTTCTTTGAGCAGCTAACTGAGAAGGATGTGGGGGCAAGTTCTCAGGAAGAAGGCTGAACCGCCCCCTCACTCTGGTCAATTTCCACCGCTTTCCTCAGTGCTGACAGGGCGACCTCTATTTGAGTGTCATCTGGTTCTTCAGTGGTCAGCTCTTGCAGCCACAATCCCGGAGCCAAAACTGCCCTGACCAAGGTGTTTTTTGGATGATTGGCACCGAAGTGGATGAGTTCATAGCCTAAAGCCGCAATCACCGGGATGAGGAGAATGCGAGATAGCACCATCAGCCAGAGTGCTGGCCGACCAACCATGGCGAAAACCACGATGGCGATAACTAACACGACGAAGAGGAAGCTGGTGCCACAGCGCACATGGGCGGTATCATATTCTCTAACGGCTGCCACCTCCATGGGCACCCCGTTTTCGAAGGCGTTTACTGCTTTATGCTCCGCACCGTGATAGGTGAATACTCTCTTGATGTCAGGCAGCAGTCCGACCAGCTTGAGATAAGCAATGAAAATCACCAGCCGTATCAAGCCTTCAATAAGATGAAAGACAAGGGACGAGCTGATATAAGGGTTAATTAATCGGGTGAGGAAAAGCGGAACGATAAGGAAGAGGACAATGGCTAATAACAGTGCCAGGGTAATCATGAGCCAGATTGCTTTCCCTGAAATCTCGGTTTCCTCTTCTTCCAGAGACACATTGGCGGAGTAGAGTAGACTTTTGATGCCCAGTGCCATCGCCTCGATTAAGATGATGACGCCCCGGATTAATGGGGTCTTCCTCATCCGGCCAGTATAGATGGCTGAGAGCGGCTGGATATTCATTGCCAAGCCACCATTGGGACGGCGCACGGCGGTGATGGCGGCTTTTCGCCCTCGTATCATCACTCCCTCAATGACCGCCTGTCCCCCATAGTGAAATCTTTCCGCCATGAAAACCTCTCTATAAAGAAAAAAAGGAGCGGTTGGAACAACCCCGCTCCTGCCCTCTTGCCAGATATTTGCTTAATCCTTTACCTTGTAGCGCTTCTTAAATCGTTCCACGCGCCCGGCGGTATCCACCACCCGGCGTTCCCCGGTGAAAAAGGGATGGCATTTACCGCACAGCTCAACTTTCAGCTCCTTCTTGGTGGAGCCGGTGGTGAAGGTATTGCCGCAGACGCAGATAACCCTGGCATCATTATAATACTTAGGGTGAATCTTTTCCTTCATATCGTTTAGCTAGCGTAAACGCTAACCTTCCTTCGGTTCTTGCTCGCTGGCTCAAACTTAACAATGCCGTCGATGAGGGCAAAAAGGGTATAGTCTCTACCAACACCGACATTGTTGCCGGGATGAATGCGGGTACCCCGCTGCCGGACCAGAATCGTCCCAGCACTCACCATCTCCCCGGCGTATCTTTTGACACCAAGGCGTTTAGATTGACTGTCTCGACCGTTGCGGCTGGAGCCGCCTCCTTTTTTATGCGCCATTTGCTTTTACCTCTTTTTTGCGACGTCTTACCTTCTTCTTGGGTGGCTCAACCTCTGCCATCCCTGGTCCAACTATCTTATCAATAACTAGTTTAGTATGAAGCTGACGGTGCCCTATCTTCCTCTGATAACGAACCTTAGATTTATACTTAAAGGCAATGACCTTCTCGCCTTTGCTTTCACCTTGTGAGGTAGCAATTACCTTGGCTCCCTCAACCACAGGTGTGCCCACTGTTATTTTATCACCATCAGCGATAAATAGCACTTTATCCAGTTCGACAGTGTCGCCTTGAGGTGCTTTCAGGCGTTCTACCTCTATCGTCTGACCGGGAGCTACTTTATACTGTTTACCACCAGTTTCAATAATCGCGTAAATTTTTGAGCCTCCAAAAAGTTCATTATAACAATGATTGTGACCAAGTGTCAAATGCTAATCTCAATCTAAAGCTTCTGCCACAGTTCCTTTACTTTTTCCTTTAGTTCCTCAAAGCTACAATCGGTATCAATGACCACATCAGCATGTTTCAGCCGTTCTTCAGCGGGTAGCTGAGAGCGGATGCGCGCCCGGGACTCTGCCTCAGACAGTCCGACCCGTTCTTTCAGGCGCTTGAGCACGGTAGCTTCAGCAGCCGTGGTAACCCACACCTCATCGACCAGTGAAGTCCAGCCTGCTTCAATCAGCAGTGTTGCCTCCAGCACGACCGCGCTTACCCCTTTTCTCCGGTATTGTGCAAGCTGAGCTTTTACTGCCTCATATATTCGGGGGTGCATTATCTGGTTAAGCTTGGCTCGAGCCTTATGGTTGCCAAACACTATTGTGCCTAGCTTTTTGCGGTCGATGGTTCCGTCAGAGGCAACCATCTGCTTGCCAAAGGCGGACACCACTTCTCGCCAGGCTTCGGTGCCGGGTTTAAAGACCTCATGGCCTACCTTATCGGCATCGACAATGATAACGCCCAGTTCGGCGAGGAATTGTGAAACCGTGCTCTTGCCGCTGCCAATCCCCCCAGTAAGTCCGATAACTTTCATTTTCCCCAAGTTTCAAAGCTTGACGATAGTCTACTTCCTCCTTCGCTCTTCGTCAAGCGGCGACATTGGTGATAATTCACGTTTTTAATTTGGCGGATGCTGGACAATAACTTCCAGATATGATAAAAACAATATCATTTACTGGATTATTTACTAGGAGGTCTAAGATGCCAAAGGTCTTCATCAGTCGAAGGATAGCTCAGCAAGCTATTGACATGCTCAGCCAACATGCTGAAGTTGACATGTGGAAGGAGAAAGATACCCCGCCCCGTGACGAGTTTTTGCGTCGCATCGCTGATGTTGATGGTATTGTGCTCTGGGGTGATGACAAAATCGATGGTGCGGCGATGGATGCTGCCCCAAAGCTTAAAATAATCACCAACGTTTCCGCCGGCTACGATAATATCGATATAGAAGCGGCGGCAGCGAGAGGCATCATGGCGAGCAATACCCCGGGAGTGGTCACGGAAAGCACCGCTGACCTCGCCTTTGCCCTTATGCTGGCGATTTCCCGCCGGCTGCCGGAGATGATGAGCATCCCGGTGAGGGGGAAATGGAGACTGTGGGGTCCTATGGAAATGCTTGCCTCTGACGTTCACCATAAGACGCTGGGCATTATCGGGCTGGGAAGAATAGGCTCAGCCGTTGCCAGAAGAGCCAGAGGCTTTTCCATGAAGGTTATCTATCACAGCCGCCATCGCCGACCTGACGAAGCCGAGCTAGGTGTGGAGTACGTTAAGGACATTCCAACCCTGCTCCGTATGTCCGACTTTGTCAGCCTTCATGTGCCACTCACTCGGGAAACGAGGAACCTCATCGGTGCCAAGGAATTGGCTTTCATGAAGCCAACGGCATTCCTCATCAATACTGCCCGGGGCAAGGTGGTTGACCAGAAAGCCTTGTATCAAGCCTTAAAGCGGAAACTGATAGCGGGTGCGGCGATAGATGTCACCGAAGTGGAGCCAATCCCGCCAGACGACCCGCTTTTGACTCTGGATAATATCATTGTCACTCCTCATATTGGCACTCAAACTGAGGAAACGGGGATAAACATGAGCATCCTGGCGGTGGAAAATATGCTCGCCGGTTTAAAGGGAAAACCCCTGCCCAACTGCGTTAACTGCCACCTGCTCAAAAAGTGAGGGCATTAGGTCTTGACAAAAATTGTTTGGGGGAATAATATTATACACTACATAAGGTTATCTTATGAGATAATCTGATGTGAAACACTGTATGGATAAAGGGGGTGATAGCTTTCGACAGAGAAAAGTATTCAAAAGATGACAAATCTGATTAAGCAGGAGAGGAGAGTTTATGAAAAAGTACCTTTTCTTTTTGACGGCAGTAATTTTAATCCTTGGTAGTCTGTTAGTTGCTTGCGCCGCACCGGCACCAGCCCCAACTCCAGCACCAGCGCCAGCCCCAGCTCCGGCACCGGCTCCAGCGCCAGCCCCAGCTCCGACACCAGCACAGCCGCCAAAGGTAGTCACTTGGAAAGCGCAATCATCTTTTGACAGTGCAAGTCCGGAATACCCGGGAGGGCAACGCATTTGCGATCGTGTCCGCGCCATGAGCCAAGGTCGTTTTGTCATTGACATGTTTCCCGGCGGCGCCATTGTACCAGCAACCACAGAAGTTGAAGCTATGCGTACTGGCGTGATAGACTTCACTAATGGTGGTTGGTACCATAAAGCTTTAGACCCGGCGGCCAGTCTTTTCGGTCAATATTGTGGCGGTCTTAGCTGTATTCAGTACGGAGTCTGGTATGAAGGATTAGGTGGCAGAGAGCTGGCTAGCGAGGGGCTGAGTCGTCTTGGCGTGACTTTTCTCGAATATCAATTCATGGTTCCGGAGGACTGGGCGTACACCACTATTCCTCTCGAGACTTTGGCTGACCTTAAGAAGCTAAAGATGCGTACCTGGGGAGAAGGTGGGGAAATCCTCCAGAGGCTTGGGGCAGCTACCGTCTTCATGCCGGGTGGTGAAATTTATGAATCTATGCAACGAGGGGTTATCAATTCTTTTGAATACGGGTCAGCATGGTCAGCCTGGGATATGGGCTTCCATGAGGTAATAAAGTATCTCTACCAGTCATACAGTCGTGCCCCTGCAGACACGGGTTTCTACGGTGCGAGAACGGAATCCTATCAGGCTCTTCCTGATGACCTGAAGGCGATGCTAAATGCTGCCTGCCGCTCAGAGATATGGACATACTATTTCCATTCGGTGAAGGGAGATGCTGATGCTCTCAAGAATATAGCGGACTACGGCGTAAAAGTGCTACCGCTCCCGAAGGACATAGAGACTGCCTTCCGGGCTGAAGCCAAGAAGTTCTACGATGAGAAGATGCAGAAAGAAGGAGATTTCTATCGCAGAGTGATGCAGTCTATGAGGGATGCTAAAGAGGCAATGGAAAAGGTGGGCATCTACTAAGTCTGAGCACTTCAAACCAGCAAAGAGTAGCGTTGGGTTGACCCCTGTTCGTACCCAGCCCCAGCCAGGGGTCAACCCAAATAGCAAAGGGAACAACAGACGACACTATACCATGAAAGTTAAGTCTGAAATAGACGATTAACGGTAGTTAGGTCATTTCAGCGTGTATTTAATTAAATCTGCCCGAGCAAAATGCCTGCTTTGTTACAATTAAGATAACAGAAAAGGTGTGCGGCAGCTTATGAGAAAAACAGCGCAAATTATTGAATCTGTTAGCGAGTGGTCAGGGAGATTAATTGCCTGGTTCGGTTTAGCCCTAGCCCTGTTACTTTCCTTTGAAATCTTTATGAGACATGTATTGAATAATCCAACCTCGTATACGTATGAGATTGCCAGTATGATGGGTGTTGCGATTGGGGCGGGGGGTCTGGCATATACCCATCTCCATCAGGGTCATGTGAGAGTAGATGTTCTTTGGAGACTATTGCCACCCAGATGGCAGGCGATTACTGACCTCATTGGCGGCATCATATTTTTCTTTCCGTTGCTCATCGTGCTTGTCTATGTTTCGACTCTGTGGGTAATACATTCTTATGAGCTGCATGAGATAAGCACCGAGACCTACATGTACCCTATAATTTGGCCAGTTAGATTGGTACTGTTGCTGGGAGTGATTTTGCTTCTCACTCAAGGTGTGGCTACCTTTATTCGCGATTTCTCTTCAGCCAGAGAGGGGAAACCACGTTGATTCACCTTAGTCCAGAAGTAATTGCCATAGCAATGCTGGGGGGGCTGATAGTTGGAGTTATGACTGGTTATCCTTTAGCCCTTCCCATTGGTACGGTGGCACTGGTAGTTGGGTATCTGGTCTTTGGAGCCCCGGTACTTGACCTCATGTATTCCCAGATATATGGTATGCTACGCAATTATGTCTTTCTCGCTCTTCCCCTTTTTGTTTTTATGGGAGTCGTTCTGGAATACTCTTTAATTGCCGATAAAATGTACGACGCGTTATTTCTGCTGCTCAGTGGACTTAAAGGTGGACTAGCGATAATCACCATAGTAATTAGTACCATCGTGGCTGCCTGTGTTGGGGTAATGTCCGCCTCAGTCACTTTGATGACAACGATGGCTCTCCCCTCAATGATAAAGCGAGGGTATGATAGAAGTCTAGCTAGTGGCGCGGTGGCTGCTGGGGGCAGTTTAGGGATTCTCATCCCACCCAGTATTATGCTGGTTGTCTACGGACCGATGGCTAGGCTTTCAGTAGGGAAACTCTTTATGGCGGCTATGTTCCCTGGTCTTCTCCTCGCTTTTTTATATATTCTTTTTATTTTCGTCAAATGCTTAATTGACCCTGCTCTGGCACCAACAATACCGCCTCAAGAAAGAGCTGTTCCTTTCCGTCATAAAATGAACCTGCTCTTTGTCTCGCTAATTCCACCACTGTTTATCATTCTGTCGGTGCTGGGCACCATCTTTTTCGGGATAGCTCCTCCCACTGAAGCTGCGGCGGTAGGTTGTGTTGCTAGCTTACTTTTGACCGCGGCCTACCGCAGGCTAAAATGGTCAACCTTGAAAAATATTGTATTCCGGTCACTAAACATCAGCTGTATGGCATACTTCATCGCCATACTTTCTGTGGCATATACCGGCGTGTTTCTCAGAGCTGGGGCTGGGGAGGTGATACAGAGAGCAGTTCTGGCTACCCCTGGTGGAAGGTGGGGCGTCTTTGCTATGGTTATGTTCATTTACTTCATCCTAGGTTTTTTCATCGAGTGGATAGGCATCTTCTTTATCATGGTTCCACTGCTGGCTCCTCTTGCTCCTACTCTGGGTTTTGACCCTGTCTGGTTTGGGATGATGATTTGTGTTAACCTCCAGATGTCTTTCCTCACACCACCCTATGCTTTCGCCATATTTGTCCTTCGTGCCGCCGCCCCGCCCGAGTTAGGAATAACTACGGCTGAGATAATCCGCGGAGTAGTTCCCTATGTCCTTCTCATCATAGTAGGACTCGGGCTCTGCGTAGTCTTTCCAGAAATAATTATGTGGCTACCCGCCAAGATGATAAAGTAGTCGCTTAAAATCCAGCATAATCTAAAGTAAAAAGCCCCCCAAAATACCGAAAAGAATATTTATAAATAGCAAGTTATCATTCTTTATCTGTGCATATCTTAAAGTGAAAAGAAATCTGCGGATGACTTCAAAATATGAGGAGAGAAAAAATGAGAGCAGTGAGCAAGAGAACTGAGGAGTTTATTCAGGCTGATAGGGAGCACATCATACACCCCTGGGTCGCGGTGGGGCAGAATTCCGGCATAATCTTTGAGAAAGCTCATGGTATCTACCTGGTTGATACCGAGGGTAAGGAATATGTTGACCTGGCATCGGGTAACTGCTGCAGCAATTTGGGTCATGGCCAAAAGGAAATCGTTGACGCCATCACCAAAGCCATCAAGGAAACTGATTTTACCACCTCTTTTTACGGTCACAGCAACACATACGTTATAGAGTGCAGCCAGAAGCTAGCCAGACTTATCCCGGGAGACCTGAAACATTTCTACTTTACCAGCGGCGGCTCAGAATCGGTAGACTCAGCAACCAAGACGGCTCGCTTGTACTGGTGTAATAAGGGCCGGGCAGAAAGGTACAAAATCATCAGTTTATATGATTCCTACCACGGTGCCTCTGGTTTTTCCGCCTATGTCACCGGCTCAGGGCGTGGTGCCTTCCAGAATGCCTTCGGTCCGGCACCGGCTGGTTTGCTCCGCATCGCCTCATTTTATTGTTATCGTTGCGCCTATGGTCTCAGCTATCCGGAATGCGATTTACGGTGTGCCCGGATGTTGGAGGACGTAATTCAAGCTGAGGGTGAAGACAGTGTGGCTGCTTTTATCGCTGAGCCCATGATTGGCGGTGGCGGATTTTTTGAACCTCCCCCGGAGTGGTGGCCCATAGTCACCGAGATATGTCGAAAATATGAAGTGCTCTTGATTGCTGACGAGGTTATCAGCGGTTTTGCCCGAACCGGCAAAATGTTTGGCATCGAAAACTGGAATATCCAACCGGATATGATGACCATGGCCAAGGGCATAAATGGTGCCTATCTGCCTTTCGGAGCCATGGCAGTCAGTGATAAGGTTTACCAGGGTTTAAAGGACAGGATGTTTTCCCACGGTTTTACCTATTGTGGACATGCCATTCCTGCTGCGGCATCATGTGCTGCCCTGGACATCTACGTTAAAGACAAGGTAGCGGAAAATGCGGCTGAGGTAGGTCGCCATATCAAGCAACGTCTTGCTGTGGAATTTTCCTCGCTGCCCTGCGTTGGCCATATCGGTGGTATGGGCATCAATTACTCCGTGGAACTTGTCAACAACAAAAAAACCAAAGCCCCCGTTGACTCTGATACCAAGGCCAAACTGGTAAGAAAATTGCTGGAAAACGGCATCTATACACGTATTATCGGGAGGCTGGGCAACCGGCTACACATTGGCCCTCCCTGTACCATCACTAGGGAGGAAGCAGATAGAGCTCTTGACATCATCCAGCCTCTGGTGGCTGAACTGAAGCCAAAATAGCATTGGCGGGCAGAGAAAATCATCTTGCTGGCTTCACATTTTTTCTCGTCCACGCC
Source organism: uncultured Dehalococcoidaceae bacterium (assembly GCA_964623035.1). Taxonomy (GTDB): domain Bacteria; phylum Chloroflexota; class Dehalococcoidia; order Dehalococcoidales; family RBG-16-60-22; genus CAZUSN01. The sequence goes on from CAZUSN010000037.1 coordinate 10,131, forward strand.
AGTATTTTCTCAAGGGGTGTACCTGGTAGAAATATCTGCCTGATGCCAGCTTTCTTGAGCTTGCGGATATCATCTTCAGGGATAATACCACCACCAATAACGGCGATATCGCGGGCACCTTTTTCTCTCAGCTGTTTGACCACCTCGGTGAACAGATGCATATGAGCCCCGGAAAGACAGCTCAGACCCACTAGGTCAACATCTTCCTGTATTGCCGCATTAACTATCTGCTCCGGTGTCTGATGCACACCGGTATAGATTACTTCAAAGCCAGCATCTCGATAGCACCTGGCGATAATTCTGGCACCACGGTCATGACCATCCAAACCTGGTTTGGCAATCAGGACTCTCAATTTCTGTTTTGGATTCATTTATCACCTTAACCCTAATATAGCCCTGGCTCTCGGTACTCACCAAAAACCTCGCGATAGACATCGCAGATTTCCTGCTCAGTAGCGTAGGCTCTAACTGCCTCAATGACATAGGGCATGACATTCTGGTCGCTCTGGCAGGCAGCACGAAGGTCACGCAAGGTCTGGGCAACTCGTCGATTGTCCCTGGTTCTCTTGACTTCCCGCAATCTTTTGACCTGCTCCGCTTCCACTCTCTCATCAATCTTTAAAATTTCGATCGGGGCTTTTTCTTCAGTCACATATTTATGCTCTCCCACCACGCCC
>CAZUSN010000038.1:0-10792 GCA_964623035.1 uncultured Dehalococcoidaceae bacterium
CATATTCGCCAGATCTGATTGTGCTGGATGGAGTTGAGGCTTTTGTCGATGGTGGCCCCGACCGGGGCACCAGGGTGAAGACCGATGTGGTGCTAGCGGGCAGTGACCGGGTCGCCATTGATGCCGTAGGCGTGGCAATTCTGCGATTATTCGGCACCACTCCGGAAGTGAGTCAGGGACCGATTTTCCGGCAGGAGCAAATTGCCCGAGCCGTAGATCTGGGCCTGGGAGTGTCATCCCCTGACCAGATTAAACTCATTACCGATGACCCGGAGAGCGAGGCGTTCGCCAAGAAGGTGACCGATATCCTGCTCAAGAGCTAGATTACAATTCGCTTGAGAATACAATCCCTTCTTTCGGCAGTTACCTCAGACCCCGCAAAATCCGCTGAACATTGACAGTCTGGGAAGAAAGGCATTATCATCTCATAATTGAAAAGATAAACCGAATACAGGCTAAATAACATAGAAGTGACTGACATTGGAGGTAACCCAGTGAAAAGCAAAATTGCTCTGGTGACCGGCTCCGGGCGAGGGATTGGAAAAGCCATCGCTCTAGCTCTGGCTAAAGAAGGGATGGATGTAGCCTTAAATGCACGCCATCTACCGGAGATTGAGGCTACCGCCGCCGAAATAAAGGGGCTGGGCAAAAGGTCTATGGCAATACCGTGTGATGTTTCCGATTATGAGGCAGTCGAAAACATGGTGCAGCGGATTATCCGCCAGTGGGGAGGCATTGATGTCCTGGTCAACAATGCGGGCATCGCCCTGTCTAAAATGTGGGAGGATATGGAGAATGAGGAGTGGGAGAAGGTAGTAAAGGTTAACCTGGGCTCGGTGCTGAACTGTTCAAGAGCGGTCATCGGGACGATGAAGCAGCGCGGCGGGGGCAATATTGTCAACATCGCTTCGATGGCGGCAAAGTCAATCAGTGATACCTCAAGCCCTGATTATACGGCTTCAAAGGCGGGCGTTATCGCCTTCACCCGGCAGCTTGCCTTTGAACTTGGACCCTACAATATCAGGGTGAACGCCATCTGCCCGGCAACCGTGGTCACCACCCTGACGGAAATAACTCCGGCCATGGAGAAGAAGCTCATCGGCATAACTCCTTTAAGGAAATTATCAAAACCGGAAGATGTGGCTAATGTGGTCGCCTTTCTCGTCTCTGACAAGGCGAGGATGATCACCGGGGCTTCAATTGACATCGATGGCGGGCAGCGTTTAGGTTTTCTGGACTGGGAAACTTATGTCAAGATAAGAAAAGGACAGATGTGAGAAAAGCCTATCCCACCGGCTAGCCGGTTTTCAGCGCTTGGCTAGAGCAGCAGTCATTTCCATGGACTTAGCCAGAGAGTAATATAAAGGAGAAACGTTGGCAAACCGAGCCGCGATTGACATTGGCGGCACCTTTACTGATGTGGTAGTTCAGGACGAAAAGGGACGCCTACACATTGGCAAATACCTGACGACACCTGACCCATCGGTGAATGCGCTGCACGGCTTACGTGACACGGTGCGTAAGATGGGCATCGGCCTGGGTGATTTGAGCCAGGTGCTCCACGGCACCACGGCCGCTTCCAACGCCGACCTGGGCATCATCACCATGCTGGCGCTGGCTTCTTCGGCAGTGGCGGCGCTGGTAGTAATGTACCTTGCCGAGCGGTGGGGCGACACAATTACCATAGTTTTGGGGGCAGTATTAATCGGTGTCTCATTACTGGCAATGCCATTCATCAACAAGGTCTATCTGCTCGAGTTAGTCCAGATTAGCTACGGATTGGGCCGGGGCGCACTGATGACCATCTTCATGGCGCTGAGCATCCGCGCCGTGCCCCGACACCAGCAGGCAACCGCGATGGGTGTCTATCAGGCGATATATGCCGTAGGCATGCTGACTGGTCCGCTGGTCTCAGGCTCACTCGCTGATAGTCTGGGCCTGGCCAGTGTCTTTTACCTGTCGACCTCCCTTTGTCTGGTGATTGCGGTTGTGGCTTGCCTGCCCGTTATGCCCAGGCGCTAAATACCCCCAGGTAAGCGCCCATCCCGCCTATAATTTTTCTGGTAATACTAACTATTGACAAATCAAAGAATTTAGTGTAAATAAAGAGGGAGTCATACATAATTGACGAATATCCAATACGTGACTTGGCATCTTAGAATTTCAGATGGGTGCAATACCCAAATATGAAAATAAGGGGGTGATAGCTTTCTACAGAAAAGACGCAGAAACAGCCAGTTTCAACATTTTTCATGGAGGTAAAAATGCATAAAAGATTGATATTAGCGCTGGTCATGTTAGTGACATTGGTTGGCGGTCTGGTAGCCGCCTGTGCGGCACCAGCACCTGCACCTGCTCCAGCGCCTGCTCCGGCTCCAGCTCCAGCACCTGCTCCAGCACCAGCTCCAGCACCTGCTCCAACACCGGCTCAACCTCCAAAGGCAATTATGTGGAGGCAGCAGACTGGTCATCCGGCGGGGACGCCCTACTTCCTAGGACTGAAACGCCTTGGTGACTCAATTACTGCCGCCACTGGCGGGCGAATCGTTGTTGAATCTTTTCCGGCTGGTGCTGTTGTACCGACCTTCAAAGAGTATGACGGGGTAAATCAGGGAATCCTTAATGCTGGCATTTGTCCCCCATTTCATGTTAAAGAAGTGACCGGGAAGGCTACCCCTCTTTTCATGAACCGGGCGGCCGGACCCGAGCCCATAGGGCAGTACATCTGGCTGATGCAAGGCGGCGGCTTGGAACTGTACCAAGAGTTGATTGCCCCTAAGCTTCCTAACCTGATGTATCTAAAAGGCGCCGGCTTCATCGGCACTCCAGAGGTATTTTGCCACTCCAAAATAAAATTTGAAAAGCCGGAAGACCTGAAAGGACGGAAGATGCGCACCGCTGGTGACGGCGGTGAAGTCCTCAAAAAAATGGGTGTGAGCACGGTCATGATGCCCCATGAGGAGATCTACGAGTCTATGCAGCGCGGCGCGATTGACATGGCTGAATCCGGCGGACCCCAGTTTAACTGGGACCTGGCTTATCAGGAAGTGGCTCCCTATATGTATCTGGGCACTTTGCGCCAACCGTGCGAGTGGTTAGGCTACGCAATAAACCGGCAGTCCTGGGCAGCGCTTACCCCTGAGCTTCAGGGGATAGTCCATGCCGCAGTCCGGGCAGATGCCATGGTCTATTATAATGAGACTATCATCAAGGATGCGGCAACAGTCCAAAAGTTCAGGGATTACGGCAATACCGTCCTGGCAGTGCCGGCGGCTGTGAAGGAAGTATTCCGCGCCAAAGCCAAGGAATTCTACGCTGAAGTATCGGCGGACGACCCCTTCATGCAGAAAGCACTAAAATCGATGGATGACTTTATGGCACTCTACTACGGCTACACCGGAACCTGGGATTAAAGTCCCTGCCCACCAGCAAGCAGATTGTCCTCCCGCTCCGGGAATCTCTCTCGGGGCGGGAGGATACATAAAGAGCGGGCCTGATGAGAAAAGTACTAAAGACCATTGACAATATCAGCGAGTGGGCGGGAAGATCAGCCTCCTGGTGCGCCGTAGGGCTTGTCTTTCTGGTGGTGCTTGAAGTCTTCACGCGCTATGCGGTGAAACAGACACTGATGTGGTCAGTCGAGACCGACCTTATGCTTGGTACCACTCTCTACTGCACCGGCTGGGCTTATGCTCACCGCCATCATGCCCATATCCGCATTGACATTCTATACTTGCTAATGCCCGCCAGAGTGAGAGCAACCTTTGATGTTATCGGCACCCTAATCCTCTTTTTCCCCTTAATGTTAGTCTTCATCCAGTCTTCGATTTTCTATACCGTGCGCGCCTATAAGATGGGTGAGATGTCCAACTTGACTTTCTGGTATCCACCAGTCTGGCCGTGGCGGGCGATACTCCTGCTGGGATTTACCCTGCTCACTCTGCAAGGCATCGCACACTTCTACCGCGACGTATATCTGATGATAAGGAACAAAACTTATGATTAGTTTGAGTCCGGAAGCGGTCACCATTATCATGTTCGGCACACTTTTAGTCGGTATCATCATCGGTGTGCCGTTAGCCATTGTTATCGGCGCCATCGCGCTGGGCATGGGCTACGTGGTCTATGGTACCGGGGTCGGTAATATACTCTACCCCCGTGTGTTTGACGTGACCACCAAATATGTTTTTCTGGCGGTGCCTTTGTTCGTTTTTATGGGAGGGATGCTGGAACGCTCCGGGATAACCGAAAAAATGTTTGACGCCTTATATCTCTGGCTCGGCGGTATGAGGGGGGGGCTGGCGCTAACCACGGTGCTGCTCGGCACTGTCCTGGCAGCCTGCGTAGGCATAATTGCCGCCTCAATCACCATGCTGGCCCTGGTTGCCCTTCCCGCCATGATGAAGCGCGGCTACGATAAGAGCCTGGCTTCCGGTTCACTCTGTGCCGGTGGCTGTCTGGGCATTCTCATTCCCCCCAGTGTCATGCTCATCATTTATGGGCCAATGGCGGTGATATCGGTAGGCAAGCTATTTATGGCTGCCTTTCTCCCCGGACTTATGCTTTCGGGTTTATACTGTATTTATATCATCGTCCGAAGTTATTTACAGCCACATTTGGCACCGTCAGTGCCTGCCCATGAGAGGGCGGTTCCCTTGATGCAGAAAACGACCATGCTCCTTTCTTCAATGGTGCCACCGGTGCTCCTTGTTCTGGCGGTGCTGGGCAGCATGTTCACCGGACTCGCCTCTACCACCGAAGCCGCCGGCTGCGGCGCCTTTGCCGCCACTCTGTTAACTATCGCCTATCGCCACTTTAACTTGAAAGTCCTGAGGGAAACCTCGATGATTACCCTTCGGCTTTGCGGTTTTATTTTCCTCATCATTGTCATGGCTTACGCCTTTGTCGGGGTGTTTATTTCGGCTGGTGGGACTAAAGTGGTGGCACAGGCTATTCTGGGAGCCCCGGGTGGACGCTGGGGAGCATTTACGGTCATAATGTTTATTGTCTTTTTGCTCGGCTTCTTCATTGACTGGATCGGCATTGTCCTCATCATGGTTCCCATCATGCATCCCATCGCCGCTAATCTCGGATTTGACCCGGTCTGGTTCGCCATGATGGTCTGCGTTAACTTACAGACATCATTCATGACCCCTCCATTTGCTACCGGTGTCTTCATCACCAGGGGTGCCGCTGACCCAGCGCTTGGCTTGACCATGGGTGATGTCATCAGGGGAGTATTACCATTTGTCGCCTTGATACTGGTGGGGCTTGTGCTTTTGGTGATTTTCCCCGAGATAATCCTCTGGCTCCCCTCAAAGATGATAAAGTAGCCAAACATCATAAAAACTCCACAGACGAAGAAAGAAGAGATGGCAATTCTGGTTACCGGGGGCACTGGCTTTGTTGGTTCAGGACTGGCACGCCGGCTGGTGGAGAGGGGCGAAAAAGATATCGTCATTTTTGACATCGCCCCTAACCTTAACCGCGTGTCAGATATCAGGGACAAGGTGAAGATTGTCCAGGGCGATTTGAAGGTCTGGCCTGAGGTAATGAATGTGGTTAAAGATAATAACATCGAGGGTATCTTCCACCTCGGGTCAATGCTCAGCGGCGCCTGTGAGGCTAATCCCTGGCAGGGTTATCAGGTGGTGGTCACCGGGACAATGCACGTCCTGGAGGCAGCCCGCATTTTGGGTGTCAAGAAAGTGGTCTTTTCCAGCAGCAGCGCCACCTATGGCCTGGGAATCCCGGAAACTATCACCGAGGAAACACTCCAGCGTCCCATCAGCATCTATGGTGCCGGCAAATTGTTCGGTGAGCACCTCGGGCGGTTTTACCGGCGGAAGTTCGGGCTTGATTTTCGATGTTTACGTTACTTTCTCGCCATGGGGCCTGGTACCAGAAACATGCCACCTTATGCCGAGCACATGTGTTTGATGATAGAAAATGCTGCCCTGGGCAAACCGTATGTCTGTAAAGTCAGGGAAGACCAGGGACTTCCCCTCACCTATGTTAAAGATAACGCCCGCGCCACGGAAATGCTGTACTATGCCCCTGCTGAGAAAATCAAGACCGTCTGCTATAACGTTGTTGGGGTATCACCGGCAAAAACCTCCAAAGAACTGGAATTAGCCATCAAAAAGTTAATCCCCGAAGCTGATATCACCTTTAAGGTAGACAAAAAACTATCAGAATTCTTTGACGCTTTTTACGGGGGACAGAAGGCAGTTGATGATAGACCGGCCCGTGAGGAGTGGGGATGGAAGCCTTTGTATACCGATTTCGAAAAGATAGTTGAGGATTTTATCCACGAAGTGAGAACACGACCCCAGTTGTGGGGGTTAACCTAAAAACCGGTAACTAGATGATAAATTTCCACCATTTTTACTCAGCGGGACAGGTGCACCGCAGATGTCACCAAGTTTTACAAAGCTGTTTCAGCCGGGCCAAATCGGGCTGATGAGGTTGAAGAACCGCCTGATTATGGCGCCCATGGGCACGAGATACGCCACGGAAACTCAGGCCATATCTGAGCGGCAGATCGCCTTCTATGCCGAAAGGGCCAAAGGCGGGGTGGGGCTGGTCATGGTGGAATCAGCGTCTGTTGACCGTAAGTTCGCCGGTCAATACCAGAACGTATGTATTGATAACCGGCGATACGTACCGGGACATAGCCAGCTGGTGGAAGCTGTCCATTATTATGACGCCAAGATAGCCATTCAGCTATTCCACCCGGGAAGAAATACCGCCACACCAGAATTCATCGAGCTCACAGAAGGCAAACAGCCGGTGGCACCATCGCCGGTCCCGGTCCCCGGTTCGAATATCATCCCCCGCGAACTCAGCATAAAGGAGATTGAGGAATTAATTGAGGAGTTTGCCGCCGCTGCGGAAAGAGCCGTGAAGGCAGGCTATGATGCCATAGAGGTACATGGCGCCCACGGTCATTTAATCAACCAGTTCATGTCTCCCCGGGTCAACCAGCGAAAGGATATCTATGGCGGGAGCGCGGAAAACCGGATAAGATTTGCTGTAGAGATTATCAAGCGAATCAAGGCGAGGACCGCCGGAGCCATCCCGGTTATCTTTAGATTCACCGCCGAGGAAACCATAGAAGGGGGCTATACCATAGAGGACTCAAAGCTCTACGCCAAATTTGCCGAGGCGGCCGGGGCCGATGCCATGCATGTTACCATGGGCTTCCATCACGGGGATAAAGATATGATTGACCGAGTCATCTGTCCCCAGTCTTTCCCCGAAGGCTGGCGGGTTCCCTATGCTGAAGCCGTCAAGCAGGTGGTAAAAGTACCGGTCATCGCCGTAGGGGCACGAAGTCCGGAGTTTGCCGAGAGCGTCCTTCGGGAAGGCAGAGCTGACTTTATTGCCATCGCGCGGGGGCTGCTCGCTGACCCTGAATTTCCACGCAAAGCCGCTGAGGGCAGAGTGGAAGACATCCGCAAATGTATTTCCTGCCTTTACTGCCGGGACAGCTATAAAGTCGCCCAGGTACGCTGTGCGGTCAATGCCGAGGTGGGGCGGGAAAGGGAGTTTATTCCCCTCAGACCCGCCCCGGTAAAGAAGAGAATATTGATTGCTGGTGCCGGTCCCGCGGGCATGGAAGCGGCCAGAGTGGCTGCCCAGAGAGGACACGAAGTCAGCCTCTACGAAAAATCGCTGGCACTCGGGGGTGGTCAATTGAAACTCGCTGCCGCACCACCCTATAAGGACAAGATAAACTGGCTGCGGGATTACCTGGTCACTCAGATAAAGAAGTCAAACGTTGCGCTCCATTTAGGCACGGAAGTCACCGCCGATACTGTAAAAAAGGCAAAGCCCGATGTAATCATCGTTGCCACCGGAGCCAGACCAATGATACCGGATATCCCCGGCATCAAAAATAAAAATGTGGTCACCGCGCACGATGTTCTAGATAATAAGGTAAGGATACAGAAGCAGAAGGTGGCGGTACTTGGTGGGTGGTCCACCGGCTGCGAGACGGCGGAGTTTCTGGCTGAGAAAGGCAATAAGGTATGGGTCATTGCCCGCTCCCCGGCCGCTGACCGGGGTCGTGGTGTTACCGAGATAAATCGGCTGGACCTTCTCGCCCGGTTGAGAGATAACAGAAACATAACCTTTATCAATGAACATGAGGTTAAAGAAATCCGCCCCAATGGCGTAACCGTGGTTGATAAAAAGAGCCAGGAAGAGCGTTTTCTTGAGGTGGATAAAGTGGTTATTGCCCGGGGTCTAACGCCCGCCAATGAACTGGCAAAGCAGTTGGAAGGCAAAGTAGCCGAGATTTACACCATTGGCGATGCTTTAGAGCCGCGCAATATCGCCTCGGCTATCTACGAAGGAGCCAAGATAGCGCGGGACATCTAGTCAGTCAGCAGAAGTTTATTTTGTTTTCTTATACCAGACCCCACAACTGCGGTCGTGTTTTTATTTCACGGACAAAATCTTCCACCAGCTTCTCAAAATCCGTATACTGTGGTTTCCAGCCCCACTCCTCCCGAGCCCGGCTATCATCAACTACCTTCATGCCGCCAAAGAAGGCATCAAAGAATTTCACCAGCTCCGGGTCGGGCTCAAAAGTGATTTTGGCATCGGGGATGAGCTTCTTTATCGCCTGATACAGCTCTCCGGCACTTCTTGCCGGTGATACCCCGATGGTGTTATAGCAAACAGTCTTGATTTTCTCGGCAGGAGCGTAATACAGCATCTCCGTAGCGCGAATGTTATCTTTAACATAGGTAAGCGGGACGCTCTGGTCCTGTCTGACCTTACAAGCATACGGTTTGCCCAGAGCAGCGTATTCAACCATCTTGGTGTTATGTTCGGCTACAGGCGGATACTGTCCTGACCCCGGACCGATGACCATAAAATAGCGCACGCAGCGGAAATCAAGCCCGAACTTCCGCCGATAAAATCTGCCCAGATGCTCTCCGAACAGCTTGCCGGCACCATAAATGGTGACGGGGCGCTGCAGCGTTTCATCGGTGACCGTTGCCGGGATGCTCATGCCGTAAGTGGCGCTGGTGCTGGAAAAGACCACTTTATTATAGGCAATTCGGGTGCTGGTACAGGTGCTGGCGCTGGTGCAGGTGCCGGCGCTGGTACAGGTGCTGGCGCTGGTACAGGTGCTGGCGCTGGTACAGGTGCTGGCGCTGGTGTCGAAGCAACACAGGAAGCCATAAATATTACTAGGAAAAATAATGTTATCGACACTAAAATACCTTGCCTTTTCATTTGTTTATCTCCTTTTTAGATTTTGACCATATGGTTAACAGAAAATCCTCATCAAAAGTGACTGCCTCCTTTTACAAAAATCGACCACCTCCTTTCATATCAAAAATTACAAATACACTTTTTTAATCTTTAAAAAGTCGCAAAAATCTGAAAGTTTGGATGTAATGTCCCCTTCTTTCAAGAGCAAATGGTGATCTACTCCTGCAGCGATAATCTTCTCAAAGGCCTCTTTAACATTGCAGGTAAGGTTAACCTTCGCTATGAACTTCTTACCAGCATCTGCCCACTCCTTTTCGTCAACAGGTTCTGTTCTACCTTTACTAATAAACATTCTATAGGTACCCTTTTGCCCACACAGACTTGCCATAGTTACCTGCTGTATCGGTTTGTATGGAAAACTAACAACCGTACCTTCTTTACCTCCCTCCAGTAAATGAACCACTTGAGGACTTTCAGCAAGTGAGTATGCGGAACTTCCCTCGTGAGCCATCCAAAGGCGATTATCTTCTAGATCAAGCCTTCCTACCTCAGTCAGTGCCACGGCACCGCCTTCTCCTAACCAGCGCATGGCGAACATAAGTATTGTGTGTCCCAAATCACCCTCAGTCTCCAGGGTAATATCCTCATCTGCCAGCCAAGCAGCGGGAAGATTTGTCAAACCACTATAGTTCGGATAGCATTCTGCAGTCGCCGCTGTGAGGTTATATCTTTGAAACAAATTCTTTGTTGCTAGGTAGATCTTACATGCATAGATAAGACGCTCCTTGTCAATTTCAACCTTCCCCAACCTATGTTCTTGCTTCTTAATTTGTAAAACTTGTTCCGCTTGTTCTATATCTATGCTTTTGGCTTGCTCAATTAGTTCATCCATCTCAATATGAATAATCTTTGCTCCAAAAAGGTCAGTCAAATCCCACTCTTCACTAGTCATATCAGTTGCTCCAGCAACTCGCCAGAGTTGTCTGGGACCAATCAAAGCAATATTGACAATCTTAAGATCTTTTATCACTTTAGATGTAAGGGCAAAATTATAGATAGTCGAGATAACTTCTTTATCTTGCGGCAAGCCAGTTATACACTTGCAATAAATTTGTCTTCCCTGTAAAACACTACTAAAATGCTGAACGCAAGCAATGGAAAAGGTTTCTATAAAGGGAAGTCCCCATAATACAATAGGAGTTCTTATTGTGTTTACTAAGAAATATTGAATTGCATCCGAAATCCAGGTAGCATGAATTATTACCAGTAAATCGATTCCCTCCTGGGCTAATTGCTCAGTTACCTCTATCGCATCGGCGGAATTCCAGATTACTTTTTTACCTTTTTCTACTTTCAATCCGAGGCTCTCTAATTTTTCCTTGGCTTTACTGATGATTTCCTCGGCTCTTTCTCCTCCGATTTCAAACGGACTGGCAGCTGCTACCAAGCCAACTTTTGCTTTTAACATTCCCCATACCTCTTATCTTAGCACCTTATCCCTATACGAAAAGGGCACAGAGATCTTCATATATAACCTGAGTCTCTTTTCCTGTCATACCAG
>CAZUSN010000039.1:0-10749 GCA_964623035.1 uncultured Dehalococcoidaceae bacterium
ACAACCCCTCACCCTTTATCCCTCTCCCCTTGCCTAGGGGAGAGGGAAGAGATTCTGGAGAAGGGGCAAAGCCCCCTCTCTTACTTACACCCCCCTTTCCTTGGTAAGGGAAGGGGGCAAGGGAGATAGGTTGCTAAACAATCTCGCAAATCAAATATGATTTTTAAATGGTTTTATTATATCATAAAAAGAATGACCTGAATTTGTCTGTGACAAATATCATAGACAAAGGCTAATCAATCATATAATTTTAAAAAAGAGCCACTCAAATACTTACATTTGGAGACGGGAGGAAATCAACAATGGTAACTGAACAGAAGAAAACACTGCAAGCTCTCCAAACTGCCATTCAAATGGAAATCGATGGCAAAGAATTCTATCGGAAAGCGAGCCAGAAAAGCAACAACGAAATGGGCAAAGAGCTCCTCAAACAGCTAGCTGAAGAGGAAGACATTCACCGACAAAAATTTGAGGAAATATACGAGGCTATGCGGGATAAGAAAGCCTGGCTCAAGATAGATTACCACCCGGATGGAGGCAGGAGGCTCAGGACTATATTCGCCAGGGCAACCGAAGAGATAGGTGCCGCAGCCAAAGTCCTCAGCACGGAACTTGATGCGGTACAAACCGCCATAAATATGGAAAGCAAAACCTATGATTTCTATAAAGCCCAGAGCAAGAAAACCACCCATGATGTGACACGAGATTTCTACGAAGCTTTAGCCACCCAAGAGAGAGAACATCAGCTGGTGCTCCTTGATTACCATGAATATCTGAAAGACCCGGCAGGCTGGTTTGTGAGCAAGGAACATCCCAGCCTAGACGGTGGCTAAAAAGTGAGATAAATTGGAAAGGACGGATAAATGAAACCAAGAGAAATTAGACCAAAAATCTTCTCCTTAGGTGCTGTCGATTGGGACCGCAGACTTTTTGATTCTCTGATACCACTCCCCGATGGCACAAGCTATAACTCATATTTAATTAAAGGCAGTGAGAAAACAGCCCTTATTGATACGGTAGACCCAACAAAACAGGCAGTCCTGATAAACAATTTAGACCAACTTGGAGTTAAGAATCTGGATTATGTCATTATCAATCATGCCGAACAGGACCATTCTGGTGCACTGCCCTCAGTGCTAAACAAGTACCCCCAGGCAAAGGTGCTCTGCACACCCAAATGCCAGGAACTCATCATAGATTTACTCCTGATTCCCAGGGAAAAAATTATCACTGTCGCCGATAGAGAGACCATTTCACTGGGAGATAAGACCTTGGAGTTTATTCATGCGCCCTGGGTTCACTGGCCGGAAACAATGCTTACCTATTTGAGGGAAAATAAGATACTGTTCCCCTGCGATTTCTTTGGTTCTCATCTAGCTACTGCTGACCTGTATGTCACTGATGAAGGGCAAGTCTATGAGGCTGCCAAGAGGTACTACGCCGAAATCATGATGCCCTTCCGGACCAGCATCCAGAAGAATATGGAGAAAATAAAGGACTATGCCATTGACATTATCGCTCCCAGCCATGGCCCTATTTATAACCATCCGGAATTTATTTTGAAGGCATACCGTAGCTGGGCTTATGATGAGCCTAAAAACATTGTGGTCTTACCCTATATTTCTATGCATAACAGTACCCGTAAAATGGTCGAACATTTTGTTGGGACATTGGTGGAAAGAGGCGTAAGGGTTCAGCAATTCGACCTTTCGGTGACTGACATTGGCAAACTGGCTATGGCGTTGGTGGATGCGGCTACTATTGTTATCGGGACACCTACTGTTCTCGCCGGTCCCCACCCCGTGGCTGCCTATGCGGCTCTACTGGCAAATGCCCTGAGGCCCAAAGCCAGGTTCATCTCTATCATCGGCTCCTACGGCTGGGGAGGCCGGGCTGTGGAGCAATTGTCCGGACTTATCCCCAATCTGAAGGCAGAAATACTGGAACCGGTGATAATCAGGGGACTCCCTAGAGAAGCCGACTTCAAGGCTCTGGAGAAACTGGCAGACACTATCGCTGAAAAACATAAAGGACTAAAGCTCTCTTAGTTTTGAGCGCGGGCAAATTATGGACAATAATTAGATATTGATGGTAATATAAATAGAACTCTGCAATTAAGGAGGACAACTATGGCAGAACAGAAAGCATCAAAAAAATTATTAGATTTGCTAAATGAATCAATATCCAGAGAACTACAGGTTGCCATCCAGTATATGTGGCAACATGTACAATGGGGTGGAGTAAAGGGGTTTGCGGTACAAGAGGAACTAAAGGGTATCGCGATACAGGAAATGAAGCATGCCGAAGCTATTGCGGAAAGGCTGTTTTACCTTGGTGCAATACCGACCACCAAGCCCTCGCCCATATTCGTGGGCAAAAGTCTTAAAGAAATGATAGAGCAGGATGCCAAGGACGAGGCAGGAGCCATCAAGCTCTACAAACAGGTCATAGAAGTGGCCAGAAGCGAAGGTGATGAAACAACCCGCCAGTTGTTCAGGAACATCCTGATGGAAGAAGAAGACCATCACGATACATTTACATCATTATTGGAAGAGATATAAACATATAAACCTGAAATAGATATTAGAACCATTTGTTTGAAGTGCGGCACACATACTGAAACATTTGCGGCAGACTTGTGGCAGTATTGGCAGTAAGTGATCGTTCTGTCTGGCAGCGTAAGCCGATACTCAGTCTAGTAGCTATTCCAAACAGCACTGTTCGAAAATCGAACATGCCAACTTCACCATACAATCAAACTTGCTACGCGTTCTGAATAAGTTAATGGTGAGGGAGTAATATGGCTGATTTTATTGAAGCAGGAAAAGCGGAAGAATTAGCTGAGTTACTGGATAGCGCCATATATAAAGAAATCGCCTCTCAGGCTTTATATGAGGCAGCACAGAAAAAGACTCGGGACCCCGCCGCTAAAGCATTGCTGCAGGAGCTGGCTAAGGAAGAATTCAGCCATTCTCAGAGGTTAAAGAAGCTCAAAGAAAAGGGCTTTCGGCAGTGTGACTGGCACCCGGAGCAGGTGCCGAACCTGAAAATCAGCGAGCATTTAACCGGCCCCGATACCATAAAAGGTGCTGGGCTACAGGATACGCTCATTTTCGCCATGAAGCGAGAGCAGCAAGCCGTTGAGTTCTATTCAAAAATGATGGGACTGATGAGAGACGAGACCGCCCAGCAGCTTTGTGAAAGTCTGGCTCACGAGGAACTCAAGCATAAGCTGAGGCTGGAAACGCTCTACGATGACCTATTCTATGGTGAAAACTAGGTAGAATTATTTTGTAGGAGGATGAAACGTGGCTGAGTTATCGCTACCCTTTGAAACTCGGTATTACCCGTTGAAGAAATACTTCGAAATTTACCGTCGGTCAATGGAAAAAACAGAGGAATTCTGGGCAGAACAGGCACACAATCTTGATTGGTTCAAGCCCTGGGATAAAGTGCTGGAATGGGACCCACCTTGGTCCAACTGGTTTGCCGGCGGACAGTTGAACGCTTCATATAACTGCGTTGACCGCCACACCAAGAACTGGCGCAGGAGTAAAGTCGCCATTTACTGGGAAGGTGAGCCAGGAGACGTCCGAGTTCTAAGCTACTCAACTCTGTACAGTGAAGTCAACAAATTTGCCTCTGTTTTGAAGAAATGCGGCATCGGCAAGGGAGACAGAGTTGCCCTGTACCTGCCGATGATTCCTGAATTACCAATCTTTATGCTGGCTTGCGCTAGGATTGGCGCTCCCCATACCGTAATCTTTTCCGGCTTCAGCGCACAGGCGCTGGCCGATAGGGTCAACGATGTGGAGGCTAAGTTACTGGTAACCGCTGACGGCGGATTCCGCAGAGGGAGGATATTGCCTTTAAAGGAAATTTCAGATGAAGCTCTGGAAATGTGCCCCTCGGTGGAAAAATGCATTGCAGTCAAGAGAGCTAATCTTCAGGTGAGGATGAAAAAGCCCCGAGACCTTTGGCTTCATGAATTGCTTGAGGGTGCTGCCCCTTACGTTGCACCTGAACCAGTGGAATCGAACCACCCACTCTATGTGCTTTATACTTCAGGCACCACCGGCAAGCCAAAGGGTATCGTCCACGGTACCGGTGGCTATCTTGTCTACAACTATGCTACCTATGGCTGGGTATTTAACCTTAAAGAGGAATCGGTCTACTGGTGCTCCGCTGATGTTGGCTGGGTCACCGGGCATAGCTCAATAGTCTATGCCCCGCTGGCGCATGGGGCTGCCATAGTGCTTTACGAAGGCGCTCCTGATTATCCTGCCATTGACCGGTGGTGGGACATCATCGAAAGATACGGGGTTACCATCTTTTACACTTCACCCACCGCCATAAGAATGTTCATGGGGCATGGTGATGAATGGCCCAAGAAACATGACCTGAGCAGCCTGGAACTGCTGGGAAGTGTGGGGGAAGCGATTAACCCGGAAGCCTGGCTCTGGTATTACAAGAATATCGGCAGTGAGAAATGCCCTATTGTGGATACCTGGTGGCAGACGGAAACGGGTGGCATTATGATATCACCTGCCCCGGGAATAGAGCTCGTTCCTCTGAAACCCGGTTCAGCCACTTTTCCTTTACCGGGGGTAGCTGCTGATATTGTCAACGAAGAAGGTAAGCCAGTTTCAACCGGCGAAAGAGGGTTACTGGTGATAAAGAAACCATGGCCAGGAATGTTAGTTGGCGTTTACGGTGATCCGGAACGGTATAAGAAATCATATTGGTCGCGCTTTCCCGGCATCTATTTCACTGGGGACTATGCGGTAAGGGATAACGAGGGATACTTCTGGCTGCTGGGCAGAGCTGACGAGATACTTAAAATCGCCGGACATAGAATTGGTACTGCGGAACTGGAAGATGCGGCTGTTTCTTATCCTCAGGTGGCCGAAGCCGCCGTAGTCGGCAAACCTGACCCGGTGAAAGGGGAAAGCATCGTCATATTTGTCCGACTTAAAGAGGGGGTCAGCCCTTCCCCGGTCTTGAAAAAAGAGTTGGCTAGCCATATGCGTAAAACGGTGGGCTCAATAGCTGTCCCTGAAGAGGTTTACATCGTGACCAAGTTGCCCAAAACAAGGAGTGGCAAGATTATGCGGCGGGTTCTAAAGGCGGTAGCCAGTGGTGCTAGTATCGGGGATCTGACCACTCTCGAGGATGAGGCATCGGTGGACGAGGTGATTAGAAGTTTCCAAGAACTGCAAAAAGCAAAAGAGGAAACAAAGCATGGTAAAGTACCATAACTTACTATAGTGGAAGAGCACCGAAGGCAAAAAAGAGTGCCAACAGTAGAAGAAAAGATATTGAGTAAATACCGTAATGTCGCTGTGGTGGGGCTCTCCCCAAACCAGGAGCGTCCCAGCCACCGGATTGCCAAGTATCTTGCTGAGCAGGGATACAACATAATCCCGATTAATCCTAATGCTCAACAAATACTGGGCAAAGCTAGCTATCCTAAACTGAGTTCAATTCCAGAGAAAGTAGAGGTCGTTGACATCTTCCGCCGTTCTGAGGAAGTAATGACCATTGTGGAAGAAGCAATCAAGATTGGAGCGAAGGCAGTATGGATGCAGGAAGGGATAATCAATGAGGAAGCTGCCGCCAAAGCCAGAGAAGCTGGTTTAATGGTGGTCATGGATAAATGCATGTCTAAGGAACACCGGCGGCTTAGGCGAAAACAGTCAGATTGACAAACAGGAGATACTAAATGGCTAACAAAGTGATTATTGGCATAGTGATTTTCTTATTGATATTCAGCGGCGGTCTTGGCTATTACGCCTTCACGCTCAATCAACAGATTCTCTCTCTAAGCGAGCAATTGACCACCTTTCAAGCCGAGCAGACTACCAAGATTGACACGGTGAGTAACGCACTTCTCACCCTGAAAGGAGAAATCCTGACCAGGGTTGGTGGCTTAGAGACCAAGATTGGCGGCTTGGAGACCAAAATAGATGAAAATCTAACCCAGATGACCGCCCTGGAGGAAGAAATAGATGGCAGTCTGGTCAAAATCAGCCAGCTGGAAGACGAGCTTGGTGGAACTCAGGATAAGATTGATGCCCTGGAGAGCGAAATAAAGGATACCACTGAATTTTCGCGGTCAGTGATAGATGCCGACGACGTTTACCAGAAAGTCCGTCAAGCTACGGTCAGAATCAGCGATGGCGAGAGGACAATCGGCTCAGGTTTTATTTTTGACCGGGAAGCCCGTGTTTTGACGGCTCATCATGTTGTGGAGAACCTTTCCAAGATATATGTTGTTTTGCCTGATGGAAGGATTTCCACCGCAACCAATGTCAGGAGCGACCCCATGAGTGATGTTGCTGTCCTGAAGCTGGAAGAAGAACTGGTTGTTGAGCCACTGATACTGGCAGACTCGGACCAGGTGAGAATTGGGGAACCGGTCGCCGCCATTGGCAGCCCCCTGGACCTCAGGGAAAGCTTAACCACCGGTATCATCAGTCAGATTAACCGATATACCGAAATAAAATACGATTCGCAGTCTCGCTGGATAGCTAATTTAATCCAGTTTGATGCTGCCGTGAACGCAGGCAATTCCGGCTGTCCTCTGGTAAATGCCAAAGCAGAAGTTATCGGTCTGGTTATCGCCCGCATTGAGCCAGACAAGGGAGACGGTATCTATTATGCCGTCTCCTCAAATAAGGTAAAGCGGGTGGCTGCTTCCCTCATCGCTCAAGGTTCTTTTGACTATCCCTGGCTCGGGGTGGGCATAGTGGACCTTACTCCCCAAATGGTGCTAGACAGAGCTCTGGAGACAGCTAATGGGGTGCTGGTGCAAAATGTTTTCGAAAATAGCCCGGCAGAAGCCGCTGGAATTGAAGTTGATGATATTATCATCACTATTGATGGGATAATGATGCGAGATACCGGTACCCTGACCTCTTACCTGGGACAATATAAAAGCCCTGGTGAAACCGCCACTCTTACCCTGATAAGAGACGGCTCCAAACTGGAGTTGTCTATCGAGATAGGCAAGCGTCCCTAATAATGTAACACATTTGCCTATTCAGGCAGCTTTTCCATACCGCCAATCTCCCGCAAAAGATTGATGTAATAACGAAAATCTTGGAAGGAGATATCAGGTGGAATGGCATGGTCTAGGCTGGGGAAATAACCACCGGTCTCCAGAAGAAACGGCACTTTGGACATAACCTCCTCACGAATCGCCTTTTTTCCTCTGGCAAATACCCGTTTATCAATGTTGCCCACCATTATTAAGTCCTTGCCATATTTCTTCCTCAGGGCAATGGCATCCATCCCGGCGGCAACCTCCAGCGGCCAGTGAAAATTGATGCCGCACTCCAGCCAGAGGGGTATCAGTTCATTAATATTGCCATCAGAATCAACATGGATGACGTCTATGCCGTGGCTGTGGATGAATTCGGTAACCTTTTTGTAGCGCGGCACCATGAATTTTTTGAACATAGCCGGGGAAATCAGCGGACCAGACTTATAAGCCATATCTTCCCAGAAACGAATGCAGTCAACCCTGATGTCCCTTAATACTCGCTGGGCAATCCCCATCATGAAGTACAGCATATGGTCCATCATATCCTCTACCAGTTTGGGGTCATCGTAAAACATGTAGAGCAAATTCTCGATGCCGGTCCACTCCCGGAGAATGCCAAAGAATCCCTCCAGCATCAAAAGGGTGGGCGAATCCTCACGGTTTGTCTTCGCCACAAAGCCCCACCAGTCCTTGGGCCACCTTTCCGGAGTATATGGGTCAAGCCTCTTTCGATATTCGTTCCAGGTAGCCCTATCCTTAACCGGACGCTCCAGATATTTGGGCATCCTCCAGGGAAATTGCTTGGAGACCTCGACGATTGACCCGCCATAAGTCATCTCCACCCGATGGCGTTCATCCTCTCGAATCACCTTTTTTTCAAAAACAGGCAGAACCGGCGGAGTAACATGAAAACCTTCCCCGGCTTCAACCTCAGGTAAGTCAATCCGGTTATGCTCGGAAACAATCTCCTGTAAATTATGCATGTGCTCAAACTGAAAATATCGGCGAAAGCCATCCGGTTTCAGTATCTCTTTGGGAGCGCCCTGCTTCACCCATTCCTTAGGAGTGTCCGCCCAGTACCGATTAAACCAATCAATTATGGAGACGTCACCCGGTCTCTCCCCGTGGCAGATAGCCAGAAACCTTTCCCTATTGGGCATTGACACACTGGAATCGGACATCATAACCTCCTTCAAATTCCTTTTTCAAGGCAAAAAAGACATCCTGAGGCTTTTCGATGGGATAGTCAATATTGGCGGTAATCAGGAGAGCATTCTCACCGTGGTCACCTTTCAGTTCCCCCCACTCCGACCTCGAGGGGAGAGTCTGAACT
Source organism: uncultured Dehalococcoidaceae bacterium (assembly GCA_964623035.1). Classification (GTDB taxonomy): domain Bacteria; phylum Chloroflexota; class Dehalococcoidia; order Dehalococcoidales; family RBG-16-60-22; genus CAZUSN01. The sequence continues at coordinate 8,379 of CAZUSN010000039.1, forward strand.
TTAGCTTCACCGAAGGAGCAGAAGCCGTGGTCGGAGATAACGATAAGCCCGTTTTGCTTCTTATTAAGAAAGCCGGTAGCAAAGATAAGTTCCCCTATTTTGGTGTCCAGCCTCTGGTACCACTCAAGGACACAGTCCTCTCCCCAGTGAAAGTGCTGAACGCGGTCAAGAAGGGTGTAAACGGCAATAAGCACATCAGGTTTCTCCGCTAAAAGTTCCTTGGCTTTCAGGGTCACCTTCTCCAGTTCCTCCTGCCACTCCTTTTCGTTGGTGGGCAGTCCAAATCCCACTGGCTTGAAATCAACCCGGAAAGAGTAAGGCGGAACGACAAAAGGGACATTAAACGCCTTTACCTTTTTCTCCTCCCGTTCCAGAATGTCCCAGATAAAGTCAACCTTTATATCTTCCCTCTTCACCAGTTTGCCCTTGATGACAAAGTTATCATGCCCATGCTGGTCAAAGGTTTTCCCTGAGAACATGCCACACCAAATCGATGGTGATACTGGCTTTTCTTTCAGGATAAGCTCTTTCGCCTTACCGAGTTCAGCCAGTCGCTTGAAGCTGGGTAGAACTGACAAGTTTGGTTTTACCACTGCCCAGGTGGCAGCATCTATCCCCAGAACAAAAATCATCTAGACCTCTTTCTCCAGGACAACGCCAGCGCCGATGTTCTTTTTCCCCCGGACGAGGATAAACCTGCCCAGCTCCGGTATCTCGGAAAACTTCTCTATAACCAGAGGCTCAGTCTTAAAGACAATGGTGGCTGCTTCGTTCTCCCCAATTTGCCTGATGCCCTTCCCGATTACCTCACCTGTCTCTGAATTTATCCTCTCTCTTATCTCTGCCACAAGACATTCCGTCCGCTTTGTGCCACATTTCATCTCAAGTTTTTCTCCCCGACTGAGCGTCCCCTCCAGAAGAGCCACTTCACCGAGAAAAGTATCGACAGCAACGGGCAAATCTGTGGCATGCCCGCCAACATCGCCTCGCCTGGGCTCACCCTCCAGCACAATGCCCACGCTGTCACCAGAAACCGCTTCCTCCACCTCCCCAAGAAATACCTTTATTTTGGTCACTCTTCCTTTGACGCCGGATGGCTGAAATACAAGCTTATCCCCTTTCTTGAGAGTCCCTGACTCCACCCTGCCCACCGTTATCTTCTCTGAATCGATATGATACACATCCTGAACAATAAACCTGAGGGACTTGCCAACCACCTTCTCTGGTTCTATGGCATCAAGAGCCTGAATCAGGGTGGACCCCTGATACCAGCTCATCCTTAGTGAAGGTTTATAGACATTATCCCCCTCCATAGCCGAAATGGGAATAAATCTCGTCCTGGTATAGCCCAGTGAGGAAAGAAGCTTAGTCGTTTCCGTTCTCACCCGGTCGAAGGCACTTTGCTGGTAGCCCTCAAGGTCCATCTTGTTGATGGCGCAGATGACCTTCTTTACCCCCAGCATATGGACAAGGAAAGCATGCCTCCTGGTCTGCTCCTGAACACCATCAGGGGCGGAGACCACCAGAATGGCAACCTGCGCATGGCAGGCACCGGTGAGCATATTCTTGATAAATTCTTTATGACCCGGGACATCCACGATGGTATAGTAATTTTTACCTTTAAAGAGAACTCTGGTGGTATCTATGGTACGCTCCTCCTTCAGCTCCTCTTCGAAGGAATCAAGAAAATAGGCAAATTCAAACCTCTTCTTGTACTCCTCAAGGAGCTTCTGTATCTCGGCGAGTTTGTCCTCAGGGAGCGTCTCCGAATCATAAAGAAGCCGACCGATAAGGGTTGACTTGCCGTGGTCAACATGCCCTACAATAACTGCATTTAAGTTCACCTTATCCTCCAGAAATATTATAATTTTAAATTAGCTCTTCAGACGTCACTTATATGAAGTTGTTTACTAACCCCTCACCCTTTATCCCTCTCCCCTTCTGAAGGGGAGAGGGAAGAGGTTTTGGAGAGGGTCTTTGCCCCTCTCTTATATCTACTCCCCTTTTCTTACCAATGGGAGAGGAGAAACCACTCTCTTACTTCCCTCTCCTATTGATAAGGGGGATAGGTTAATAAACAATATCACATATATCCCAGGGCACGGAGCTTCTGCATGGTGAAGGTCTTCTCCTTGTCCTGAGCCCTGCCCGACCTCTCCGCAATTTTGGTGGTTCTTAATTCCTCTACTATCTCATCAATGGTGGAGGCATTGGATTCGATGGGCAAGGTGCAGGGTTCGCATCCCAGACTTCGATATCTCTTGCCATTCTTGGCAAAATACATCGGATTTATCGGTATACCTTCCATCTTTACATATTCCCAGACATCGAGTTCCCGCCAGTGCAGTATGGGATGAACCCTCATATGAGT
>CAZUSN010000040.1:0-9944 GCA_964623035.1 uncultured Dehalococcoidaceae bacterium
CGGCTATGGACTAAATTTAGCGATGTTAGGTGTCTTTGTCAATTCCATAAGCAGAATGGGAAGAGATTTTGTATATTGTGGTCACAATATCACACCTGATTTGGCTCTAAAACCTTATTATGGTATCATTATTTAGGTTCAATATTGCCAGAGAGGTAAAAAGGTTTGAAAGAGGAACTGGAGAGACTGGCTAAGCTGGAAGAGGAGGCGAAGACGGGTGGCGGCGAAAAGCGCATCAAGCAGCAGCATGATGCGGGGAAGCTCACGGCACGAGAGCGGATTGCCCTTCTCTTTGACCCGGGCACCTTTCAGGAACTGGATTTATTCGTTCGGCACCGCTGCACCTATTTTGGCATGGACAAGGTTTCCATCCCTGCCGATGCGGTAGTCACCGGCTTTGGCAAGGTGAATGGTCGTACCGTGTGCGTCTCCGCTCAGGACTTTACGGCTAAGGGTGGCACGCTGGGTGAGATGCATGCCAAAAAGATATGCAAGGTCATGGACCTGGCGATGACCATGAAAGTTCCGATGGTCGGCTTGCTTGATAGCGGTGGGGCGCGTATCCAGGAGGGTATCAATGCTCTGCATGGCTACGGCAGCATCTTTTTCCGCAATTCCTGCGCCTCAGGGGTCATTCCCCAGATATCAGCGATTATGGGGCCGGCGGCGGGAGGAGCGGTCTATTCGCCCGCCATGACCGATTTTGTTTTCATGGTGAACCGGACGAGCTACATGTATATCACCGGTCCTGAGGTGGTTAAGGCAGCCACCAGTGAGGAGATAACTGATGAGGAACTGGGTGGCGCTATGACCCATAATATCAAAAGTGGTGTGGCTCAATTCGTCTGTGAGAGCGATGAGCAGTGCATCGCTGAAATCAAGCGACTTTTGAGCTATCTGCCGCAGAATAATGAAGAAAAGCCACCTGACATAACACCAACTGATTCTCCTGACCGCATTGAACCAGCCCTCGATGATATCATACCGGAGAAAGCACACAAAGCTTATGACATGAAAGAGGTCATCCGTTCCATTGTAGATAACGGTGAATTCTTTGAGCCTTCCCGGCTTTATGCCCCAAATATAATCACCTGCTTTGCCCGTTTCAATGGACACGTGGTGGGTATTATTGCTAATCAGCCGAATTATCTAGCCGGCTGTCTTGACATCAATGCTTCAGATAAAGCTACCAGATTCATCCGCTTCTGTGATGCTTTCAACATTCCTTTATTTACCATCGCTGATATCCCCGGTTATCTGCCGGGCAGCAGTCAGGAGTGGGGAGGCATTATCAGGCATGGTGCCAAGCTCCTTTGGTGCTATTCTGAAGCGACGGTGCCCAAGATAACCTTGATTACGCGCAAGGCTTATGGCGGAGGGTACATCGCCATGTGTAGTCAGAGTTTGGGTGCTGACTATACCCTTGCCTGGCCCAAGGCGGAAATCGCTGTCATGGGAGCGGAAGGCGCTGCGGCTATCATTCACCGCCAGGAAATTCAAGCAGCAGCAGACCCTAAAGCTAAGGAAAAAGAGAAGATAGAGGAATACCGCCAGCTCTTCTACAACCCTTATGTCGCTGCCAGCATGGGATATATCAATGCCGTGGTCCGACCCCGGGATACCCGCCCCACGGTAATTGCTGCTCTTGAGGCGCTGCGCCATAAAAAGGAAACCCGCCCGGCAAGGAAGCACGGTAATATCCCGATGTAGGAAGTCGAAGAAAGGCAACTCTGCCGAGCTTCAATTTTAAGGTTCTGGTTTTAGCAGGAATTTCACAGCGCATGGGCAAGACGCTAGCGGAGAAGATATTAAGTCAGAAGTCGGGCAATGATGCCCGGGCTGGGGATATCGTTATTGCCCAAGTTGACCTGGTTTTCGTTCAAGATACCACTGGGCCGCTGACGGTGAGGCAATTTCAGGCAAGCGGATTGAAGAAATTAGCTCACCCAAAGAAAACGCTTATCTTTATTGACCATGCTGTTCCCAGTCCTAATCAGGCTCTGTCCAATGACCATTTATTCCTGCGTCATTTTGCTCGGGAGACCGGCGCCATCGTGTCTGACCTTGGTGAGGGCGTTTGCCACCAGTTGGTCGGTGAGTCTTTAGCCAAACCGGGTGATATGGTGGTTGGCTCAGATTCACATACCGTGACGGCAGGCGGGCTGGGTGCCTTTGCCACCGGAATGGGCTCCTCTGATGTTGCTGTGGCTATGGGCTTGGGCAAGACCTGGTTCCGCGTTCCAGAAAGCATTAAGGTGATTGCCTCGGGTGATTTTCAGAAGGGCGTTGGGGCTAAGGATTTTATTCTTTATCTTATCGGGCAGATTGGAGCTGATGGCGCTACTTATAAAGCGCTGGAATTTGGCGGCGAGGCTGTGGCAGCCATGTCCATGTCGCAGCGCTTTACTATGGCTAACATGGCGGTAGAGGCGGGGGCTAAAGTGGGGCTTTTTCCGTCCGATGAGGGAACCAGGGAATATCTGACCAAACAGGGGCGAGGCAATCACTACCAGCCAATCTCCCCTGATGCTGATGCTGTCTATGAGCAGATAATGAATATTGCGGTGGCTGACCTTGAGCCCATGGTAGCCAAGCCACACTCGGTGGATAATATTGCCCTGGCCAAGGAACTTAAGGGAATCAAAATCCAACAGGTATTTATTGGCACCTGTACCAATGGGCGCTTGGAAGATTTGGAAATTGCCGCCAGTATCTTAAGGGGAAAGAAACACCATCCCGGTACCAGGCTGCTCGTTGCCCCGGCGTCGCGGCAGGTTCTGCTTGAGGCAACTAGGATGGGTTACCTCCAAGCTCTGATTGAAGCCGGAGCAGTTATTCTGCCTGCTGGCTGTGGACCATGTCTTGGGCTTCATCAGGGAGTGCTGGCTAATGGTGAAGCCTGTCTCTCAACCTCCAACCGTAACTTTAAGGGTCGGATGGGTAACCCGGAAGCCTTTATCTATCTGGGTAGCCCGGCAACAGCGGCGGCGACAGCGCTCACCGGCGAAATCACTGACCCGAGGGAGGTAATGTAGGTGCTTAAAGGGAAAGCCTTCAAGTTTGGCGATAACATTTCCACAGACCACATTATCCCCGGTCGGTATGCCCACCTCAGAAGCAACCTGCCTGAGTTAGCCAAACATGTGCTGGAAGACGCCGACCCCGCCTTTGTTTCCAAGGTAAAAAGGGGAGATTTTGTTGTTGCCGGGAGCAACTTTGGTCTTGGTTCCAGCCGTGAGCATGCGCCGCTGGTCATTAAGAAGGCAGGGATAAGTGCCATACTGGCGAAGTCAGCGGCTCGCATCTTTTTCCGGAATGCCATCAACCTGGGGTTGCCCGTATTGGTCTGTGATACTGATGGCATCAATGACGGGGATGAACTGGAGATAGACCTGGCAGCGGGTGCGGTCAAAGACATCACCAGCGGTAAACGGTTCACCTTCGGCAAAATCCCTGAGGTGATGCTCCGCATCCTTGACGAGGGTGGGCTTATCCCCTATATCCAAAAACATGGCGATTTTAAGCTATAATTGAGGATATTGAGACGGCATCAGGGCACAAAAATATCCGGATATTGAATTTGAGGACAGGCTGATTGATAATATTACCGTGAAGCTTGATAATATTCTGCCAGTGGGCACTTCACCGGTAGCTGATGCCGTGATTGAGAAGCTAGAAAAGACATGAAGGGAGAGTCAAAGAGAGGCGAAGCCTCTCTTACTAACGTTTCTCCCCTCTCCTTTGAGGAGAGGGGGACTAAGGGGGTGAGGTAGATAACCTCTAAAATAAGAGAAATCAAAGCCAGTGATATTACGGAGACTGTTGCCCAGCTCTGTCAGCAAGCCAATTTTGAGCTTGATAAAGATATCCTGGCGGCGCTGAAACGGGCGCAGCAGACTGAAGAGTCCCCTCTGGGCAAGGAGGTGCTGCGCCAGATTATCCAGAACGCCCAGATTGCTGAGCAGGAAAGCCTGCCCCTTTGCCAGGACTGTGGCACTGCGGTGCTCTTTCTTGAGGTGGGTCAAGATGTTCATGTCATCGGTGGCGACCTGTATGAAGCGGTAACTGAAGGGGTGCGTCAGGGCTACACTCAGGGCTACCTGCGCAAATCAATGGTCACCCAGCCGTTCTCAGCCCGGAAAAACACTCAGGATAACACTCCTCCCGTAATTCATACTGAAATCGTGCCCGGCGACCGACTTAAAATCACCTGCCTGCCCAAGGGAGGTGGTTCCGAGAATATGAGCAAGCTAGCGGTGCTGCGGCCAGGTGAGGGCAAAAAAGGAATTATCGACTTTGTGGTTAAGAGTGTTGATGAGGCTGGTGCCAACCCCTGTCCGCCGGTTATTGTCGGTCTGGGAATTGGCTCTACTGCCGAAGGAGCCATGCTGCTGGCAAAAAAAGCCCTGCTTCGTCCGGTGGGTGAGCCAAATCCTGACCCTGAGGTGGCTGAACTTGAGCAGGAACTTCTGTCCCGCATCAATGATTTGGGCATCGGTCCCCTTGGCCTGGGTGGCAGCACCACTGCCTTGGCGGTACATGCTGAGGTTAATCCCACTCATATCACCAGTCTGCCGGTAGCGGTCAATTTTCAATGCCATAGTGCTCGTCGTAAAGAGGCTAGATTATAAATGGATGTAGTAAATATCACCTCACCCATTGATGCCAAAATCATAGGGGAATTGACGGTGGGGACTCCGGTGTTGGTCTCTGGGGTCATCTATACGCCTCGTGAGACAGCTCACCATAGGATTGTCCAGGCTCTGGATAATCGGGAAAAACTTCCCTTTTCGCTTAAAGGGCAAACTATATATTACACCGGTCCATCTCCAGCCCGACCCGGTCGGGTGATTGGTTCCGCCGGTCCCACCACCAGTGCCCGTATGGACATCTACACACCTCGCCTTCTTGCCGCTGGACTCAGGGCCGTGATTGGTAAAGGCGGGCGCTCTATAGAGGTAAGAGAGGCGATTAAAAGATATAAGGCGGTCTATTTCGTTGCCACCGGTGGTGCCGGGGCTTTGCTTGCCCAGTGCATTAAAAAGGCCGAGGTCATCGCCTACGAAGATTTGGGTCCCGAGGCTATCCATCTGCTTACTGTGGAAAATTTCCCGGCTATTGTGGCTGATGATATTTATGGGGGAGACCTGTTTCAACAGGGCAAAGCCAAATACCGGAGGGAGAGATAATTATGGACTGCGTCTTTTGTCACATTGTTGAGGGCAAGTTGCCCAGTGATACGCTGTATCAGGATGAGGAGGTAATGGCTTTCCGTGATATCCATCCTCTGGCGCCAATCCACGTGCTCATCATACCGAAGCGGCATATTCCCTCACTGGCTCACTTAACTGACGCCGAGATACCCCTTGTCGGACATATGACCAAAGTGGCTAATCAACTGGCTAGGCAGGAAGGTATTGCCGAAAGTGGCTATCGTCTGGTCATCAGCAGCGGTAAGCACGGGGGACAGGTGGTGCCGCATCTCCACATGCACCTTTTGGGTGGTCGCCGGCTGTCCGATAGGCTGTGTTAAGCCATTTTGGCTTGTCTTAGATACTCTAAGTAGATAAGCAACCCGGCAATGCTTTTGGCATCACAGATGCGACCTGAAGCGATGAGGTCGGGGATTTGTGCCACAGGCACTCGAACCAGGCTGATTTCTTCTGTATCTTCGGCAAATAATCGACTCGGCACAAAGTCAGTCGCCAGATAAAGGTGGAGGTATTCCGTGCAGTAACCTGGTGCCGAGTAGAAACCACCCAATTTCTTTATCTTCTGTGGCAGGTAACCGACCTCCTCACGCAGCTCACGGCGCACGGCAGCCTCCGGGTTCTCATCGGGGTTGATGCCACCCGCCGGTATTTCCAGCAGCTCCTTCTCCACCGGCTTGCGGAACTGCTTCACCAGCAGAACATTATCATCAGCATCAAGGGCGATGACCGCGATGCAGTCACTGTGCTCCACAATCTCTCGCGTTGTTTCCCGCCCGCTGGGCATCTGCACGGTATCTATTCTTATCTTTACCGAGCGCCCCTCATAGATTAGCTGGCTCGACAGAGTTTTTTCCGCCAAACTCAAACCTCCAGTTTACAGACAAGTGCCACCTCATCACAATCAGGGAATTTAGGACAGCGATAGCACTCGGTCCAGACCTTGCGTGGCATCTCCATCTTATTTATTTGAGAAAAGCCGAGCTTTTGGAAAAACCCGGGCTGATAGGTGAAGCAAAAAACGGTGGTAACGCCGATTTTTTTAGCCTCCTGGAGGCAGGCGTTGATGAGCTGGGCGCCAATGCCCTGCTTCTGGCTATCCCTGGCTACGGCGACTGACTTTATCTCCGCCAGGTCTGACCAGCAAATGTGCAGTGCCGCACAGGCAATCACTCGCTCACCCTGCTTTATGACGAAATAATCCCGGATATTTTCATAGATTTCACTCAGCGACCGGGCAAGCATCTCGCCCCTATCGGCAAAGTAATTAACCAGATGATGTATCTGGGGTACGTCCTGAATCTTGGCTTTTTCTATCTCATTCAACTTACCGCTTTCCTTTCAATTTTTCTTCCAGAGAACGATAAAACGAATTTTCCGGATGAATCCTCAGAAATCGAGTTGTGTTAGGGCTGCGCTTCACCGTAATTACGGCACCGTCTGGAAGGGAAAGATTGATGTGACCATCTACACTCAAAGTCGCCTCATGTGTTGCGTTAACGCGCAGTTGGACTACTGTTTTTGAGGGTAATACCAGCGCGTAGGCTGAACTGAGGTGGGGCATTATCGGTATCAGGAGGAAATCCTTGGACTGAGGGTAGAGGATGGGACCACCTGCTGCCAGTGAGTAGCCGGTGCTGCCCGTGGCAGTGGCTACAACCACCCCGTCCGCTTTATAGGTAGCCAGGTGCTGACCATCAATGCTGGCTTCGACCCGAATTAATCTAGCCACCGCCCCCCGCGCTACAACAACATCATTCAAGGCGTGGAAGGTGCGTCTTGGCTCTTTGTCGGTTGTCAGGAGCTCTGCCTCAAGCATCGCCCGCTCGTCAATCCATCCTTTTCCCGCAAGCAAGTAAGGTAATTGCTCCAGAGCCTCATCAGCGCTCAGTTCAGTCATAAAGCCCAGGTTTCCCAGGTTGATTCCGGTGATGGGGACCTTCTGTGAGAATACCGCCTGCGCCGAGCGCAAAATGGTGCCGTCACCGCCAACACTGAGGATTAAGTCGGTTCCATCTAGCTGGGCTTTGACTTTTTTCACTTCCCAGGCAGAACATAGCCAGACGGAAACTCCGTTAGCGACCAAGAAGTCCTGCAGTTGCTTTGCCTTGGCGAAGGTGGCTTCAACCAAGGGATGATAAAAGATGCCAATTCTATTCACCGTTGCAACCTGCTCTAAAGACTAATTAAAAAGTTATTTGCTAACAACCCCTCACCCTTTATCCCTCTCCCCTTCATGAGGGGGGAGGGAAGAGGTTTTTGAGAGGGGCTTACCCCTCTCTTTCTTTACTCCCCTTTTTGACAGAGGTAAATCCACTCTTAAAAATCTTACCCCTCTCCTTTTCAGGAGCGTCTGAGAGGGGCGAAGCCCCTCTTTTTTCTATTCCCCCCTTCTCTTCTCAAGGGAAGGGGGATAGGTTAATAAATAATCTCATCAAAAAGCAATTTAAGAGGAATAGAAGTAGTGTAACAGTTGCCGCCTTAGGGTGTCAAGCTAGAGAACATATTGATTTACATGCTATAATATTAGCTTAGTTTTGGAATAATCTATGACCGGACCACGTCGAAAAGCAAGAGCCATAGCTCTTCAGGCACTGTATGAAATTGACTCTACGAGGCACGAGGTGGAGGCAGTAGTAAATCGCCTTCTGGCTGAGGGAGGATTGTCTGAGGAGAATAATGCTTTTGTCCATGAACTGGTAACTAACGTGGTTCAGAATAAAGGGGAGATTGACCGTACTATTCAGAGATTTGCTACAGCTTGGCCAGTAGGGCAAATATCGGTAATCGATAGGAACATCCTCAGACTTGCAATCTCTGAAATTTTATTTGATAATAAGGTGTCAATTAAAGTAGCCATAAATGAGGCAGTTGAACTGGCTAAAAAGTTCGGCAGCGATAGTTCACCAAAGTTTGTTAATGGGGTCTTAGGCTCAGTTAGCGCTTTGGTTAGCCGATGAAAGACCTGGAAAGGGGGGTAAAAAGTGGCGTCTATCTTTGAGAGAATCAAACCGATAGTTGTGGAGCAGCTAGGTGTTGAGGAGAAGGAGGTGGTATCTACCGCTAGCTTTGTTGAAGATTTAGGTGCCGATTCCCTGGATTTAGTGGAGCTGATAATGTCTTTGGAGGAGGAATTTAGTAATCCTTCCCGGAAAATTGAGATACCTGACGAAGACGCGGAAAAGATAATAACTATCCAGGATGCGGTTGATTATCTTAAAGACCTGGGGGTTGAGGACAGCTAAACATTGCTCATCGATACGAAATAGCAAAATATAGCTCGGCATTAATTTGATGCCGAGCTATTCTTTATACCTGTTCATATATTATCATTATCTTGGTAGGTTGAGGTCAGCACATCGCATAAACTAGAATAGGCATAGTGTCTCGTGATGAAGCTGAAATCTATTGCTTTAGTCGCCGTTTTCGTGCTCTCTCTTCTTTATGGTTGCGGAGGAGAGTCGCCAGAGGCAGTTGAGTCTGGTATTCTTTCTCCAGGTCAGGTTGATTCCTCCATGGTCGATACTGTGGTTAAGGTAAGAGGCGAGGTGCTTTCGGCGGTAGAAAACCCTGGCGGACTTGGCGGACTAATAGCCAAACTGGGCAACGGCGATGGTGAAGTGAGCATTAGGATACAGCCCCAGGTTTGGGGCGCTCTTGATGAGAGGGGAAAAGCCCAATTTAGGAAGGGGAAAACGGTTGCGGTTGAAGGGACACTATTCCGAGCCGGGAGAGAGCTGGTTGTCATTGTAAGTAGAGTTCTGTCATAATTGAAGAGCCTGCTAACAATAGGGAAGCATTGATGCTTTTTGTCACCTGCAATTGCCTGCTGAGGTGTCTTATTAAGGGAAAATAAAGAAAGGATATTCAGCTATGAGTAGTATTCCATTACAGACCGGAATCATCTATGGTCCCGTCAAGACAAGAAGATTGGGGTGGTCTTTAGGCTTGAACGTTTCGCCGACGCGCTATAAATTTTGTTCCTTCAATTGTGTTTACTGTCAGTATGGCTGGACTAAGATTTGCGCTCTTGACACCACAGAGAAAGTCGGCGATTTTCCTACTCCGGCTGAGTTTGAGAAGGCGCTAGAAAGTGCCCTCCGCAGACTCAGAGATGTGCCGATTGATAATGTAACCTTCTCTGGAAATGGTGAACCAACCATTCACCCTCAGTTTGAAGAGCTGGTTGCTATCGCCAAGAGGCTGAAGGAGAAGTACCTTCCCAAAGCAAAGCTTGGTGTCCTGTCAAATTCCTCAACGGTCTGTCTGGAGAAGGTGCGTCGGGCTTTGGTTAAACTGGACTTCAAGATAATGAAGCTGGATGTTGGCGACCCAGAGACTTTCCGGGAAACCAACCGTCCCTGCTCGGGAGTAGATTACCGTGCTATGGTGGATGGCTTGAAATCTTTGCCCAATGTTACCCTGCAAACGATGTTCATCGATGGAGAAATCAGCAACATTGGAGAGCGGGAAATAGGCGAGTGGATAAAAAGAGTTGGCGAGATAAAACCGCTCAAGGCTCAAATCTACTCTCTCCATCGCCCATCAGCCGCCTCATCCTTACAGGAGGTGCCCGCAGAGAAACTGAAGGAAATCGCGGGGCGGGCGGAGAAAGCAACCGGGGTGCCCGTGGAAGTGATTGTGGCGGCGGCCCCGTATGCTAAGAGGGTAAACCAGCCTTATGATAAGCAATAAATTAGAATGCCCCCAAGGGAATTCGAATCCCTGTTGCCG
>CAZUSN010000040.1:9954-10434 GCA_964623035.1 uncultured Dehalococcoidaceae bacterium
GGTGTCCTAGGCCTCTAGACGATGGGGGCATACCAGCTAAGTATAGCAGAGATAGATTAGGCAGGCAACAACCGAATTTTAGTGGCGGCAGGATGAATAACACAACTAGCCATAGGCAATCCACGGGCGGTGTTCGTTCGACAAAGAAGAGATTGTTTTTTCTGCTGGCTCTGCTTGTGGTTATCGCTATTGTCGTTGGTCTTCAACTCACTTACGGACGTCACCCTGAAAGGCTGGAAGAGCTCAAGACCCATTTCTACTGGGGCGCTTTTCTCCTCAGTCTTATTGGAAATGCCACCATTTTTTTCCCCGGGGCGGTATTGGTGATTCTCTCTAACCTGGGAATCCTCCTCCATGCTAGTACCGGGTTAATCGGTTCAATAATTATCGGGTTGGTGGGGGGAATGGGGGCAGGGATAGGGGAGATGACCGGTTACGTCGCTGGTTATAGCGGGCGTGAGATTGTGGGAAGAGGGCGGA
>CAZUSN010000041.1:0-10425 GCA_964623035.1 uncultured Dehalococcoidaceae bacterium
TATCCTGCACCGCATCCTTCATTCAATATGCTGGCATCCAGGCGCTAACTGGTCCTCAGGATAGTATCCCCAAGATGGTCAATGAGTTCAAAAAGAGGCGGGACCTGATAGTTGATGGACTGAATCAAATCCCGGGGATAAGCTGCCGCCGACCTAAAGGTGCCTTCTACGTGTTCCCTAACATTAAGAAGCTGGGAGCGGATTGCAATCGATTTGCTGATTGCCTTTTGAATGAAGCCGGCGTGGCGGCTCTTCCCGGCACCCATTTTGGTAAGTATGGAGAAGGTTACCTCAGGCTATCCTATGCCACCTCATCGGAGAATATTAAGAAAGGTTTAGAGAGAATAAGATGGGCAGCAGAGAAAATTGCTGCCAGGTCGGCAAGATAACAAGGAGGAATAAAATATTAAATGGCAGAACAAAAAGTCCCTTATCCATCTTTAGACACTCCTGCGGTGCTTGTTGATTTGAATACGCTGGAGGCAAATATCGACGCAATGTCCCGGCTCGCTGCTGAGGCAGGGCTTAAGCTGAGACCGCATATTAAAATCCACGAGAATGCCTCCATCGCCAAGATGCAAATAGAGCGGGGGGCATGCGGTATAGAGGTGGGCGTTGTGGCGCAGGCAGAAGCAATTGCCGCGCAGGGGATTAACGATATCCTCATTGCTCACCCTAACTTTTACGGCGGTCCCAAGGGAGAACTACTCAAAAAACTCCTCACTAAACCAGGGCTCAAGCTTGTCATGGTAGTAGATATGCTCGAGCAAGCCGGGATTATTTCTCAGTTGGCTCAAGCCGCAGGCAAAAAGGCTCGTGTGCTCATTAAGGTCGATTTAGGCAGAAACCCCCGCTTTGGGGTACGCCCCGGTGAGCCTCTCTTAAACTTTGCCAAGCAACTCCGCCAGCTTCCCGGCATTGACCTCATTGGTATTTATGCTCACGAAACGGGAATAAAGCCGACACCTGAAGGTAAAGATGAGGTGGCTCTGGAAACAGCTAAGATAATGACCGAAAATGCCAGAATGCTAAGGAGAGAAGGCATCGACATAGAGCATGTTTCCGTCGGTGCCTCCTCCACCTTTCCGGCCACCTGCCGTTTGGTAAAAGGAGGCGAATTCCCTGAGATAAATGAGGTTCATCCAGGAGCGTTTGTCATCGGTGATATCCGGTATATGAGGATGGGCAGCAATACCAGAGAAGCGTGTGCCGTCACCGTGCTGACGACGGTAATGAGCACTTCACACCCAGATTATGTCGTAATTGATGCCGGGTACAAGACATTTGGTGCTGATTCACTTATTGAATTTCGTGATGCCCCGGGGTTTTTCTGGAATGGTAGACCCAGCTACGGTTCTGTCCAAGGGCGTCCTGATTTATGGTTCGGGCGCATCTCAGCTGAAACCAGCGTTCTTTATTATACTGAGCCTAAGAAGAAAAAACTCAGACTTGGCGAGCGACTGGAGATCGTGCCCAATAATGCTACCCTGGTCATCAACATACATGACCAGATATACGGGGTAAGAAATGGTGCTGTGGAGAAAGTGATTCCGGTAACCGGGAGAGGGCGGGGAAATTAGATAACTCATTCCTTTTGAAGCTCTGGGAGCAGGCTCTCATAGTAATCCAATGATTCGGGGTTGATGAGGGCATCTCTATTTGAGACTGGTCTACCGTGCAATATATTGGCAACAGCAATTTCCACTTTCTTCATATTAAGGGTGTAAGGAATATCGGGCACTTGGATGATTTTAGCTGGAACATGCCGGGGTGAGGCATTTGCCCGGAGGGTCTTTCTGATTTTATCCTTTAATTCCTCGGTCAAATCATATCCTTCCGCAAGCTTGACAAAGAGGATGACGCGCTGGTCACCCTTCCAATCCTGCCCTATAGCGAGGCTATCGGCAATCTCCTTTAACCTCTCTACCTGGTTATAGATTTCCGCCGTACCAATGCGGACTCCGGCTGGTTTTAAGACAGCGTCTGAGCGTCCGAAGAAGGTTATCCCTTTGGTATCACGGTGAATCATAATGTAATCTCCGTGACGCCAGACATCGGGATAAACGCCGAAATAAGCCTCTTTATACTTTTCCCCATTCGGGTCGTTCCAGAAGTAAAGGGGCATAGACGGGGAAGGAGCTTGGCACACCAGCTCTCCCATTTGATCAAATACCGGTTTTCCATTTTCATCATAACAGCTTACCTTCATGGCTAAAGCTGGTCTCTGTAGCTCTCCAGCGTATACGGGAACGGTGGGACTCCCCTGGGCAAAACAGCCATTGATATCGGTGCCCCCGGAAATAGAATTAAAGTGCAGGTCTTCTTTAATCGCCTTATATACATATTCAAACCCTTCAGGGGAGAGAGTGGAACCGGTCTGGGATATTTCACGCAATGAAGAAAGGTTATATTTGTTCTTAGGCTCAAATCCCTGGCTCCGAAGATAGTTAAGGTAGCTGGCACTGGTGCCGAAAATGGTTACCTTCTCGTCCTGTATCAGTTGCCACATGGCACCCATATCGGGATAATTGGGGTTGCCGTCATACAATACCAACGTAGCCCCGACCGCTGGGGAACTCAGCAGCCAGTTCCACATCATCCAGCTGCAGGTCGTTATATAAAATATGGTATCATCTCGTTTCAAGTCGGTATGAAGGATGAGCTCCTTTAAGTGATTGAGGAGGACGCCACCGCCTCCCTGAACCATGCACTTTGGCTTACCGGTTGTCCCGGAGGAAAACATGATATAGGCAGGATGGTCAAAAGGTAATTGCTCAAATTGAATCTCTGGCTGTTTTTCACTAGCGATAAACTGCTCATAGGATACCGAATTGGGAATGTGGCTGATATCGGGCTTTTCCCCCAGATAGCGCACCACGATAACTTTTTCCAGAGACGGAATTGCTCGGGTGATTTCACCGGCATTAGCCAAAGAACTGAAAGCTTTTCCCTTGTAAAAATAACCATCAACGGTGAACAGGACCTTTGGCTCAATCTGACCAAAACGCTCCAGAGTCGCCTGTGCACCGAGGTCAGTAGCACAGGAGGACCATATGGCACCAATGCTGGTGGCAGCCAGCATGGCAACAGCCGTCTCAATCAAATTGGGCATGTAGGCAGCCACTCTATCCCCGGGCTTGACGCCTATCTTCCGCAGGGTTTTGGCGAGACGGGCTACGGAATTATAGAGTTGCGCATAGGTTACTCTGGCATATCTCTGGGTTTCTCCCTTGAAGATGAAGGCAGTATGGTCATCTCTGTATCTCAACAGGTTTTCGGCAAAATTCATTCTGGCGCCACCGAACCATCTGGCACCGGGAAATTTGCTCAGGTTATCAACCACCTCATCGTATTTGCGGGAGGCTTTGATTCGGGCAAACTCCCACAGCGCCGCCCAAAAACCGGGTATGTCCTCAACTGACCAGTCATAAAGCTCATCATAAGAACCAATTTTGAGGTTGTGCTTTTTGTTGACAAAGTTGATGAATCGGGTCATGTTAGCTTGCTTTATTTGTTCATCAGCGGGTCTCCAAAGCAACTTCCCCATTAATTTTATCTCCGTGGTACGCTATTCAAAGCCGAATCCTGGAGCACGCGCTTGTCAACTCCGGCGGCTTTCAGACCGGTTTCTCATTGCTCTGGCTTCTAGGTCAAGCAGAACCCGCTTCTTATTCAGACCACCCCCATAGCCCACCAGTTTCCCACTGGCGCCGATAACCCGGTGACAGGGCACGATTATAGAGATGGGGTTGGCTCCAATGGCACGCCCCACCGCCCGGCTGGCGCTTGGCTGACCCAGCGCACGAGCTATCTGCCCATACGAGCGAGTCTCTCCGTAAGGGATATCCAGTAAGAGCCCCCATACTTTACGCTGGAAATCAGTGCCACGAAAGTCCAAAGGTACGCTGAATTTAAACAGAGTTCCAGCAAAGTAGGCATCTAACTCAGCGATAACCCTTTGGTTATGGTCGTTACCATCTCGTAGCTGAATACCACCTTTTCGCCACCGGGCAAAACGAATCGCCGCATGAGTCTCCGACTCAATGCAGACAACCCCAAGTTGTGAACTAACCAGTACATACGTTCCTAAAGGGCTGCGATAACGACTGAAAAAGAAAGACTCACCCATATGATATTTCCCCCTTTCCCGTCTATATTAGATTTATTTGAGGCTGGTAAGCAAATCCTGACGACTGGTCATTGACGCCACCGTCTCTAGGAATTCCTTTAGTGAGGTGCTCTGTTCCCTTAACTTCTTCAGTTCCACCCCGATGGGACTGATGGAGGTTGGCCTATCAGCATAGGTACCATGAAAAGCAAAATAGGCTTGATTTAGTTTTCTGAAATAATAGCCTTGGGAGACCAGGAATTGTCGTTTCTGCTCCATAAATTCCTCAGCCTGTTCAATTTCACCTCGGGCTAAATATTCATCAACTGCCTTTCTTATCTCCCGCATCTCGCGGTTAAAATCAAATCCAGAAGCTGTCTCCTGAGGCTGATTATCCTTATTTACGGATTCAGGATAGTATTTTTCAGATAAAGTGGCGCCTATTTCCTTGCCGACCATGCTGGCTACAGTTTCATTCATGATGGCAATCTCATAATCTCGGGACACGCCAATTAAATCTAAAAGGTAGCGAAATCCCAGGGGTCTGAAGGAGAGATAATGATGCAGCCACTCTTCCACCGCCGCATCAACGGTAAATCGCAAACTGGCCTCGTTAGTAACAAATGTGGGATAGGTGCCACCGAAGCCGCCCAGTGTTACCACCAGCGAAGAGACACCTAATTCATCAACCTCGTCTTCAATGCTTTCCATTTCCTCAACGCTGAGTTCCTGGAGGAGGACGACCTCCCTTATGCTCTCTATCCTGTCCCTGGGAGAAACTACCAGTAAATGGGGCGGCTTATCCAGTTTGAAATCTATGGGCGGGAAATTAAATTTTAACTTTATATACTTCTCTATCGGGTTGAAGATATCCTGCTTGTTCAGGGTCTCCCTTATCTGTGTGGCGACCGTCTTTTCCACCACATTATCTAGAGCAGCTCTTTTCTGCTGCAATTCAGCGAATTCAGCTTCAAGCGCAGTCAGGTCACCCTGCTTATTGCCGGTCTTGATTGCCTCTATTTCTGTCTTCAGCGTTTTGAGCTGGTCAACAATGGCAAAATATTCGTTGACTTTATTGATATCATTGTCAACTTTTTTATTCCGGTCGAAAATGAATTGCTTCGCTTCATGGAAGATGGTACTAAGCTCCCACTGTGCAATGTAGAAGCGATAGGGCTTGACAACTGAAACCAAGCGCGTATTGAAATCCCGACCTGGCGTGCAACTTACCCCGAGCAAACCAAATAACAGTAAACTTGTCATCACGACCAATTCTATTTTCAAGTTAACTCTGCCTTATATCTTTTGCGTTACTTGAGGCAGGATTGATTCGTCTTAATTTGCACTCTTCAAATTATGAGGATAGAAATTTTAAAAATTTCTTTTTCTCACCTAAAGTTAGCTGGCTTCCTTTATGTCATCCTGGTAGCAATTTTGGCTAGTTCCCAGGTATATTCATAAAGGTGCAGACCTTTACTCATCGCAAGCAGCTCGCCATCATCAACTCCGATTTCACTAGCCATATACTCCTTCAGAAGTTGGATAGCCGCCAGATTTGAGGGAAAGCCAGCCCACAGGTCCCAGGAACGGAAATAGACGATGAAATTTAGTTTATGGTCGCGGATTCTGGTATCGATGGCTCTCAGGCACGGAGGGTCAGAGAGGAAAATAGATTGAGTATCTCCCACCGCCATAAATGCCTGATTGGTATTATAGCCATCCTCCTTATACATTTTGATTACCTCAGCTATCTGGGTCTCCAGATATTGACCGTAGGTGTACTGCTCCCCCTCTTTCCGATGCGCTGTCATCAGGTAAGGCAGATACTCTTCGATATAATCCATGGTGCTCGGTGGTGGCACTCCTTGGGGCACATCTGGCACCAATGGTCGTGTACCCGGATATTTCACTTTCACAATGACAAAATCGAGCTCCTTCCGCCGCTGCCCGGCATAGCTTCCTCGGTCAATTTTATACTCATACCCCTCGGTCAGGGTCTGGCAGAGACAGCGGAACCAGGCTTCTGAGAGGTCTCTGGCTTCAATTACTGTAATTTTCATGGTCAAAATCCTGCCCTTACCGAATAATCTTTGGTCATCTCTTCTTGAAAATAGCAAAAAATCTGTCTTCATATTCGGCAAACAAGTTCCAGCGGTCAAGCTCCTGTTTCAATTCCTGAGGAGCGTACTCCCCTCTTATCGTCTTTCTGAAGAGCTCCTCAATCCGCAGTCTGGCATCAACAGGAACACCTTTGGCGTCAATGTTCAGAAGCCCCCTTGCCCCCATCTGTGATAGATTATGGGGCAGAGAACTTCTGGCTAACTCATAAATGAATTTTAACAGAGAAACATCCCAGAGCTCATCCTCACCTTTGATAATCGAGGTCAGCGGGTCGCCACGCTTATCAATCTCAGCATTTAGCTTTTCCACCACTGACTGCCAGCGGTTCGAGACAATATTAAGTTGTTTTGGCTCATTTCGGTAAGTATAGAAAAGTCCGGGAGCATCTGGACCGTATGTTTTAATGAGGGCATCAAGGTAACGGCGCGCTTCCAGGCTAAAGCCTTCCAGATGGGAAAGATAGTATGGGGTCACAATCCTCGGTCTTTCCGCAATCACCCTGCCCTCTCTGACCACCGTTTCATTGACATTCTTGGTTATCTCCGAGTAAGCTGGCTCAGTAACCAGATAATAGTAGATATTGGTGGTGCCAAAGGTAGCCAGGCTCTGCTTCGGCGGTCTTAATATCTCGGTATTTCTGACCGCATATTCAATTCGGTCATCATCGATACCCATCATTCCCCTCTAAGATATAGCTGATAATCCCCGCTTATACTCATCCAGGAGTTTAATATATTGTAAGTCCAGTTGCGCCTGCATCTTGCGCCACTCCTCCTGAAATTGTGGTTGCCTTTCCACATCTATCTTGATTCCGGCAACTGGCCCCAATTGCTGCTGTACCGCCTGCATCACTCTGCTTTCAAACTCAGCCTTTAATGAGGCATAAGCCTGCTTGCGCTGTTGTTCTCCCTGCGCCGCATAGTGTTCAAAGATGCGCCTTATCCGGCTGAAGATATTCTCTACGCCTACTTTATCGTTCTTCAGAATTTTGAGCCCATCCATAGCTTTTTTATTATTTCTTCGGTCCAGCTCTCTCTTGGGCAAGTTAATATTTCTAGTCAGTATCTCTTGAGCACCCTGGACAACATATTTTCTGGCTTTTTCCTCATAGCGACCTAGCTCCGCAAGCAGATTCAGGTCCTGTTTAAGGTAACGAGCAGCCAATTTTTCTCCCTCTGGGGTATATTTCCACTTCAAACGTTCTTCCTCAGTAACCTCCCCCAGCTTCCCCACCTTTTCCATAGCGATTTCCAGGGCGCTTTTTATCTCCTCAGCCATTTTGAACTCTCTTTTACTGCTATAATATGTTAATTGTCTTGCTATATACTACCCTCTTTAAGTATTATACTAAATGCTCGAAGAAGCGGAAAGCTCTCCTGAGGTTGATAAGAAAATATGAGTCAATTGCCACAGGTCTATTTGCCCCCGCCAAACCGCAAAGGCAGCGTGTCTCTGGAAGAGGCTATCGCACGGAGGAAGTCAATACGGGATTTCACTCGTCAATGCCTTTCCCAATCTCAGCTATCACAAATACTGTGGGCAGCCCAGGGCACCGGTGATACCTCCTGGAGTAGAACTGTCCCCAGCGCTGGCGCTACTTACCCACTGGAAATCTTTGTCGTCTGCGGCGCCAATTGCATTGAGCAAATAGACGAGGGCATTTATCACTACCGCACGGAAAATCATTCACTGACCCTGCTTTATAAAGGAGATGTGCGCTTGGAATTAGCCAGAGCAGCACTGGGTCAGGAATTTGTCTATGAAGCCCCGGTCGATATCATCATCTGTGCCATATACGAGCGGACCACAAGGAGATACGGAACCCGAGGGGAAAGATACGTGAATATTGAGGTGGGGCATGCCGGGCAAAACATTTACCTTCAGGCTACCGCTCTTGGTCTGGCGACGGTAGCCATTGGCGCCTTCCATGATGAGGCGGTAAGAGAGGCGCTCAGGCTGGAGAAGCAACTCAGACCTTTATACATTATGCCCGTGGGCAAACCAGCTTAGCCAGTAAATCGACTTGAGACCGAAGGCAAGCCACAGTGTATAATAATAATGGTCTTTTGAAAAACAAAATTGTGTAGAAAGGAGAGATATCATGCATCAGAACTGGAAGTTTCATCATGTCGCCGTAATCGTTAAGGACATGAAGAAGGCGATGAACTTCTACCAATCTTTAGGCATCGGGCCATTTCCACCGCTCATCGGGCCAGAGGGGAAAGTGACTTTAGCCGAGAAAAAGGTAAAAGGAAAGCCGTCCAATTACGAGATAGACCTGAGACATGCCGAAGGTGGTGTGGGGGGCATAGCCTTCGAAGTAATCCAGCCTCTTGCCGGGGAAACCCCGGTCAAGGAGTTCTTAAAGAAAAAGGGAGAGGGTATTCAGCACATTGGCTTCTTTGTCGATGACCTTGACCGGGAAACCGCAAAAATGGCTGAGAAAGGGTTCATCATTACCCAGAGTGGAGAATCACCGGCGGTCAAATGGGCTTACTTTGACACCGATAAGGTCGGTGGCGTTTCCATCGAGCTTATGCAGAAGAAGTAGCTCAGGTTAAAAAAACAGTTTTTTAGCTCTAAACCTTCTTGGCGATTAATTCTCCCATTTCCTTTGTGCCAACCTTGGTTTTGTCTTCGCTCATGATGTCGTAAGTGCGGTAACCATCCTGCAGTACTCCGAGCACTGCCTTCTCAACCGCTTGTGCTTCCTTGGCCAGTCCGCAGGAATAATGCAGCATCATCGCCATGCTCAGAATGGTAGCGATGGGATTAGCCATATTCAAGCCAGCACGGCGTGGTGCACTGCCGTGAATCGGCTCGTAGAGACCGAATATCCTGACCCCTTCCTGAGGCACCCCGGCCAGGCTTGCTGAAGGTAACATCCCCAAAGACCCGGCCAGCATTGAGGCTTCGTCGGTAAGAATGTCACCAAAGGTATTCTCAGCAACCAGAACATCAAATTTTTGGGGATTTTGAATGAGTCGCATAGCACAGGCATCCACCAGAATATGTTCCAGTTCCACGTCAGGATAATCTTTTGACACCTCTATTGCCACCTCTCGCCATAACCGCGAAGACTCAAGGACATTTGCCTTATCCACTGATGCCAGCTTTTTGCGTCGCCGCCGAGCTAATTCAAAGCCGACCCTGACCACACGTGCGATCTCCTGCTCAGAGTAGAGCATGGTATCGACGCCCATCCGCCCCTTGGGTGTCTGCCAGCGCTTTTTGGGTTTACCAAAATAGAGACCACCGGTAAGCTCACGAACAAAGATGAAATCCACACCTTTCACAACTTCCGGCTTCAGGTTGGTCGCATTGACCAGCATGGGCAAGTTTTTCACCGGGCGCAGGTTGGCGAACAGCCCCAGCTTCTTCCTCAGTGCCAGCATACCGGCTTCCGGGCGGTCTTTAGCATGAAGGTTGTCCCACTTGGGACCTCCAACCGCGCCCATTAATACCGCATCAGAACTCCGGCTCATCCTCAATGTCTCGGGGGGAAGCGATGCTCCTCGCTCATCAATGGCGGCGCCGCCTAGCAGCCCATAGCGTAAATCGAAATCGTGTCCAAATTTTTTGCCTACTGCCTGTAAGACCGTAACGGTCGCCTCGACAACCTCAGGTCCAATACCATCACCAGGTAGTACTGCTATTTTAAACTTCATTTTATAACCTCCGACTGGCTAATCTTTTCCTGGTGTATTCAATAAGCCCACCAGCGGCGATAATTTCACGCATAAAGTCAGGATAAGGACTGGCGGCAAAGGTTTTGTTCCTGGTCAGGTTTCTTATTTTGCCACGGGACAGGTCAACTTCCAGAATATCGCCTGTCTCCGTATTGTCAACCGCCTCCTCACACTCAAGCAGCGGTAAACCGATATCTATGGAATTGCGGAAGAAGATGCGGGCAAAGCTTTTGGCGATGACGCAGGAGATACCGGATGCTTTTATGGCTATCGGGGCATGTTCTCTTGATGAGCCACAGCCGAAATTGGTGGTCGCCATCATGATATCTCCCGGCTGGACTCTCTTCAGAAAATCGGCATCGATGTCTTCCATGCAGTGCTGGGCTAGCTCGTCTGCGTCATAAACATTCAGGTAACGCGCCGGGATAATGACATCAGTATTCACATTTGCCCCGTATTTATGGACTTTGCCTTTTAGCATCAAGCAATTAGCCTCCTTATCAAATA
>CAZUSN010000042.1:0-2862 GCA_964623035.1 uncultured Dehalococcoidaceae bacterium
TTTTAGAATGGTCGATATACTTTTGCTCCTTATGGCATTCCTTGTTTAATTAATTATGACTAATTAGGAACTTATTATGACCAAACCTTCTAAAGTCTTAATTATCGGGGAAAGGAAACAAATTGAAACAGACATCAGCCAAGGTCATTGAAAACCATCAGATTCTGGAAAGTCTTTTTCGCCCTAAGAGGCGAAGCATATCAGGCAGTCGGATTATCTGGCTGGACTGCCCGGAGATAGCCCGGGAAGCCAGACCAGGTCAATTTGTCATGGTGCGCTGCGGAGAAGATTTGAGCCTGCCCCGCCCCTTCAGCATCCATCAGGTAAGCGGCGGCAAAATTGCCCTTTTCTTCGCCGTATGGGAGGACGGCAAAGGCACCAACTGGCTAGGCCAGCGCCAGATTGGAGAGACGGTGGAGATATTCGGACCACTGGGCAACAGCTTTTCCATTCTGCCCGCCTCACCAAATTTGCTTTTGGTGGCGGGGGGTAGCGGCATTGCCCCATTATATTTTCTAGCTCAAGAAGCTTTGAAAAGAAACTGCTCCATAACCCTGCTGCTGGGTGCGGCAACAGCAGCGCAACTTTATCCCGAATCGCTCATCCCTTCCGCAGTCAAGCTGGTCGCCGCCACTGAAGATGGCACTAAAGGGAGACAAGGCATGGTAACTGACCTCTTGCCCGATTTTGCCCGCCGGGCAGACCAGGTCTTTGCCTGTGGACCAATGCCGATGTATCGAGATATAGCCGCCCAGCAACAAAAATTAAGACTTAAAGGAAAGCCGGTCCAGATTTCTCTGGAGGTGAGGATGGGTTGCGGGCGCGGGGTCTGCTATGGCTGCACGGTAAAGACAAAGAGCGGGCTGAGGCAAGTCTGTAAGGATGGCCCGATATTTGATTTAGACGATATCCTCTGGGACGAGCTAAACCTCTGCCCTCAAGAGTAGTTAAAGCCAGACTTAACTCCAAAACACATTTGAACCCCTGGCATAGTGTTAACCGGTTTACCGATTTCGGTATTCAGTTGCTTGATGTGGACATCAGATACACACCGCTCAGCAATAACATAATGGAAAAGAGCAGCATGCCTGAAGATAGTTCCAATCCATTAATGAAAGCAATGGTGGAACTAACGACGGTATCGCCAAGCAAACCGATACCCATGCCACAAATTCCGCTGACGATAAAGAAGCCGCCCAAGGCAAATTTCAGCCCGTCCATGATACTCCACCCCTCCCCTTTTTGAAGCCGAAAGTACAATCGCTTCATTTTGGCTATGTTACTTACAGCTAATTCAATTCTAGTCCTACCCGCCCAGCTGTCAATCACCATATAATACTAGTTCAATAGTAATACCATTTTCCTGACTTTCGACGACTGGATGATAGGGAACGCCTTTAGTACCAAGATACACACTACCTATTTCCTATTTACAACCACTCACCATCAAGTAGAATATAATTGAATAGACGAAAAGAGGAGACGGAGTTTGTATCGACCACTTTTACCCAGATTATGAGTGGAGATTAATCAATGGTCTTTATGTTGCTCGCAGTATTAAATCTTTTTAAAAAAAGAAGTATTCTCTGGTATCAAGGACTTCAAGGTAAAAGGGAAAAGGAGTGGGGTCGGGATGGCAAAGATGCTAGAAACAATGCAGCCTGAAGTTGATGAGACGGAAAAAATCATTCAGGAATACAGACAGGAAATCAGTCGAGCTATTGAGAACCAAAGAACGAGACTGAGAGAGCTCGCTAAAGAGCAATCGCAACAGCTAATCGCCGGGGCCAGCGAAGAATCAGGCGCAATTATAGCTCAGGCTCAACAGCAAGCTGAGCGCATCATCTCGGAAGCCAAGGAACAGGCAAATAAAGACGCAGAAAGAATACTGACCGAAGCCAAGCAAAAAGCAGAGAGGCTGGTTGAAGACGCTGATAATAGAACCAGGAAGGAAGGCAGAGAGAAAGCGAAGAAAGAAGCCGAGCGTTTTATTAAGGAGGCAAAAGCTGAGGCGACAAAGCTAATGACCACAGCACGCCAGATAGGTGAGAAAACAGCGAATTTAATAGTGGCTAAGGCAACGAAAGAAGCCGAACAAATACTCAGTGAAGCTAAAACACTTGCCGAAAAAGAGAAGGACCAGCTGGTAGCTAAAATAGTAAATGAGACAAGGAGCAAATCACCATCGGATTCGGCTCAAATTATGGCGGAAACCAAACAGAAAGCAGAACAGATTATAGCCCAGGCTAAAAGCAAAATCTCGACAGACCTGGAGAAATTGGCTCTATTAACTAGGGAACTGCAACAGAGTTTGGAGAAAATCTTTGAAACAACAGAAGACGAAATCACCAAGCTCGAACCTCAAAATAAAATAACTTCCGAACCCGGCAGTTCGGAAGAATTGCCGCCGTCACCAGCCAGCAATATGGCACCAGAAGCCAGCACGGTAACCATAAATAACAATCGATTGGAAACCCTGCCCAGCAGTAATGTTGAGCCGGAAATGAGTGCTATAGCTATAAAAAACAAAGAATCGGAACTCCCGTTAAGCAGCAATATTGAATCAGAAGCAAACACCCTGCTTGCGGAAAATGACGAAAAAGCCTATAAAGGCAGATTGGAACTCCAAATATTACAACCGGTAGACCCCAGCCAAATGGCTTTACTGGAACGATTCTTGCTTGAAGTCCCCAATTCACGTTTAGTAGGCAAGGGTGGTTCCACCGGTGAGATAAGCTGGACTGAAATCGAGCTTAGCGAGCCAACGCCTATGGTTTCGCTGCTAAAGCAGATGTCACCGGTGAAAGATGTAGTCGCCTATGGAAACAATATCATTATCGCCTTAAAAGACAAATAACAAGT
>CAZUSN010000042.1:2872-10414 GCA_964623035.1 uncultured Dehalococcoidaceae bacterium
CTCTATGGGCGATAATCGGTCTTTCCTAAACCAGGCTTTTCTTTTCAAGCTAGCGATTTCTTCGCCTTCATTTAGAGCTTATTTGATAAGATTGCTGAAGCCTTCTCTCCTTCAATGCCCCAGAGTCAAGACTGTTTCCTTTTACGCACTGCCCTTTTTCTCATATAATTCAAACAGCACTGACTGGAGGTGTGTTATGGTGGTCACTAAGAAAATCAGTCTGCAAAGTAAAGGAAATTGTGACATCGTTGATATTACGCCTCAGGTAGCGGAGCAACTGGCTGGGACAGAGGTAAATAGCGGAACAGTTACCATCTTTATCACCGGTTCAACGGCGGGCATCACCACCATTGAATATGAGCCAGGCTTGCTCTCCGATTTCCAGAGCATGTGGGAACGAAATATCCCCCAAAATATCAATTACAATCACGACCGCGCCTGGGGTGAGGGCAATGGATATTCCCATGTCCGCGCTTCGTTACTGGGTGCTTCGCTAGTAGTCCCCTTCAATCAGAAAAGATTGACCTTGGGCACCTGGCAGCAAATAGTCCTAGTGGACTTTGACAATCGCTCAAGGTCAAGGCAAATCATGCTGCAAATTATGGGCGAGTGAGCGACTTTTTCCTGGCTCGTTTGGTTTTCGCTGGCTCTTTTACCTCGGCTTCTGCCGAAGAAGCCTGAGCCTGATTCAACTTCTTCATCAGCCGTGATTTGCGTCGGGCGGCATTATTGGGATGGATAATCTTCTTCTCAGCCGCCCTGTCCAGAGTGCTGATGGCGGCAGCCACCACCCCCTGTGCCGCCTCTAACTGGCCGGAGAAAATAAGCCTCTCCGCCTTGGTGATATAGGTCTTAGCTTGGCTCTGAACCGACCGATTGCGCAATCGCTTCTTTTCTGCGCTGCGCATCTGCTTTTGTGCTGATTTACTCTGCGGCAAAATCTACCCCCTTAAACTAGTTAGCCTTTCCCACTAAAAATTCTCTCAAGAGGTATCATGCCATTAAAATCTACCCTTTTCTGGCAAACAAAGTCAAGTTTTGTCTCCACCCTTCGGCGCTGCCTCATCCCCAACCCGAGCAATATTTATCACACCTCTGACTGACTCAATTTTCTTGAAGAGCCGACTTAACTGGGCTAAACCTTCTATTTCCAGAGTAAAATCTAAAGCAATGGTGTGGTCGAGATGATTGGTTGTGCTCATTGAGGCAATGTTAACCTTCTCCTCAGCCACAATAGTGGTAATATCACGCATCAGCCCCACCCTGTCCCAGGCTTCCACCCGAATCCGAACCGGGTATAGAGAATCGGTCTTTCCCCACTCCACGGGAACCAAACGATGCTTTTCGTCCTCATTAAGCACATTGTAACAATCCTGGCGATGAATGGTTACCCCCCGGCTGCGCGTAATGTAGCCAATAATCCGGTCTCCAGGCACCGGATGACAGCACTGGGCTAAATGAGTAACCAGATTGCCAACCCCCAGCACTTGAATCGCTGACAGCACTGGCTTGGGCGGGGTGACTTCGGCCACAGCTTTGGGTAGCTCCTGCTGAGCGGCTAATTTCACCACAATCTGGTGCGTGGTAATGCCACCGTAGCCCAGCGCCGCCAGAAAGTCATCCAGGTTGCTGTAATTAAAGAGACCCGCCAGTTTTTCACGCTCAACGGCTATCCCAAGACGTCTCAGCTCCTTGTCCAGAAGCTGTCGACCACGCTCAATATTCTCCGCCCGCGCCTGCTTCTTAAACCACTGCCGTATTTTCTCCCGGGCATGAGACGTTTTGACATACCCGAGATGGGGGTTGAGCCAATCTCGACTCGGACCTCTGGCTCCTTTGGTCACCATAATTTCGACGACATCACTGTTTTTAAGCTCATAATCAAGCGGCACCAGCCGTCCGTTCACCTTGGCTCCAATACAGCGATGCCCCAGCTCAGTGTGTACCCGATAAGCAAAATCGAGCGGGGTTGCCCCTTTCGGTAAATCCTTGATCTCCCCCTTAGGCGTGTAGACAAAAACCTGGTCGATAAAGATATCTGTCTTTACTGACTCCAGAAATTCCTCCGCCCCGGTGAGTTCCCGGTGCCATTCAATTAACTGGCGTAGCCAGCTTATCCTCTCCTCAAAGCGCATGTCTGCCTTCTGACCTTTTTTATACCGCCAGTGAGCTGCTACCCCGTATTCTGCAATATGATGCATATCACGGGTACGAATCTGGACCTCCAGAGGAATGGTGCCGAAACACATCACGGCAGTATGTATCGATTGGTACCCATTGGACTTGGGATTGGCAATATAGTCATCAAATTCGTCCGGCAGAGGGTGCCACAGACTGTGGATAATGCCGACGGCACTATAACAATCGGGCACGGTACTAACTATCACCCGAAGGGCAAGCAGGTCATGGATATCATCAAAGTGCTTGCCCAAGGCAGAATATCGCTCCATCTTCTGGTGTATGCTGTAGATGTGTTTCGGTCTGCCGGAGATTTCGGCTCTGATACCGACTCGCTCAAACTCCTTCTTCAAAACCTCAATTACCTCAGCGATAAAGCTCTCCCGTTGCGCGCGTCGGGCAGCGACCAAGTTAGCAATTCGGCGGTACTTTGCCGGTTCCAGATACCGGAAAGCGAGGTCTTCTAGCTGCCACTTCAGTTCCCATATCCCCAGGCGATGAGCCAGCGGTGCATATATCTCTAAAGTCTCCTGAGCGATGCTCCGCTGTTTCTCTGGCTGAAGCGCTTCTAAGGTGCGCATATTATGCAATCGGTCAGCGAGCTTGATAAACACCACACGGAGGTCTTCCGCCATAGCCACCAGCATTTTCCTTAAGTTCTCCGCCTGCACCTCACTGGTTACTGTTCCCAGGTCCTGCAAGGAGACTTTGCCCAACTTGGTGGTGCCATCAACAAGCTTGCCTATCTCCGGGCCAAATTTAGCTTCAATCTCGGCAATAGCAATGCCACAGTTCTCGGGAATATCGTGCAACAAGGCTGCTGCCAGGGAGCTAACATCAAGCTGAAGCTCTGCCAGAATCAACGCCGTCTGCAACGGGTGCTCCAGATAGGGCTCGCCCGACTTACGCACCTGCCCCTGGTGAGCCTCGGCAGCAAAGTGGTAAGCCTCCTCAACCACGGCTATTTTTTCTGGTGGCAGATACTCCTGAGCCTTCTCTTTGAGCTGATTAAAACTATTTTCCCCAACCTTTACCAAGCTCTTTCCGTGCCTCCTGCTTCAAGCCTCGCCTACTCTGTAATTTAAGTATAGCCCAAGCGGACTACTCGTGTAAATGTGCTTGAAAAATTGCCCCTTGACCCTGTCTTACCATATTGACACTGACGATAATTATGTTATACTTTCTATGCTCTATTCTTTTCTTGTCTCAAATTCAGTTAAGGAGGTGACGAAAAAATGAGCAAGATTCTGCGCGTTAACATGACCAACCTGACCACTAAATTCGAGGATGTACCGGAGAAGTACAAGTTTTTGGGCGGGCGTGGTTTGACCTCAGCTATAACCTGCGATGAGGTGCCACCTACCTGCCACCCCCTGGGACCCCACAATAAAGTCTCCTTTGCCACGGGTATTGTCACCGGCACCACTGCCCCTACCTCGGGACGCATCTCCATCGGTGGCAAGTCTCCTTTAACCGGCGGCATTAAGGAGACCAACTCGGGTGGCATGGCTCCCCAGAAACTCGCCCGACTAGGCATCAAGGCTATCATCGTGGAGGGGCAACCCAAAGAAAAGGGCAGGTTCTGGTTGCTAAAGGTGGATAAAGACGGAGCACAGTTACTACCAGCCAATGAGTTCGTGGGTAGAGGTTTATATGAGACCTATCCCAAGCTCTTTGCCAGGTTCGGCAATGATGTCGGCATTATTGGCATCGGCGTTGCTGGAGAGATGATGATGTCCATGGCAGGCGTCTGCGTCAATGACCCGGAGAACCGTCCCAGCCGCTACGCTGGCCGTGGCGGGATGGGAGCAGTGATGGGCAGTAAAGGACTCAAAGCCATCATCCTTGATGACAAGGGCGGCCCCGGCGTTTCTATTGCTAATAAAGAAGTCTTCGAGGCGGGGCGTAAGAAGCTTATCGCCGCTTTGCAGGAACACGCTATCACCAAACCCGGCGGGGCACTCAACACCACCGGCACCGCCACCTTAATCAATATTATTAACGAGGCTGGGGCTCTGCCCACCCGCAATTTCCGTGAGGGGCGTTTTGAAGGGGCAAACAAGATTTCCGGCGAGACCATCAAGGAGACCTGTGAAAAGCGAGGTGGCGCCGGCATGACCGGTCACGCCTGCAGCCCGGGCTGTATCATTAAATGCTCCAACGTCTACCCAAAACCCGATGGCACGGAACTGGTCTCAGTTCAGGAGTATGAGTCAGTCTGGTCACTTGGCGCCAACTGTGGCATTGATAGCCTTGATGTTACCGGTGAACTGATTCGTCTGTGCAACGACTATGGCGTGGACACCATCGAGGCCGGGGTAACCCTCGGCGTGGCCATGGAAGCCGGGTTAGCTAAGTTCGGTGATGGCAAGAGAGCCATCGAGCTGATGCATGAGGTCGGAAAGGGCACCCCCTTGGGGCATATCCTGGGTAATGGTGGCACCATTACTGCTCATACCTTTGGTGCGGTACGTTGTCCGGCAGTCAAAGGACAGGGGATGCCTGCTTACGAGCCCAGAGCTATCAAGGGCATCGGCGTTATCTACGCCACTTCCCCCATGGGTGCCGACCACACCTCAGGCTATACCATCGCGCCCGAGATTCTAGGAGTAAGCGGCGAGATAGACAAGTTCAGCTTGGAGAAGGGAGACCTAGCACGCAACTTCCTGAACACCACCGCCTACTGTTTTGACAGCAGCGGCCACTGCCTGTTCATCTCCTTCGCCTGCCTGGATATCCGCTCCGGTCTCGAAGGGGTAGTTGAAGAGTGCAACGGAGTGCTGGGCACCAAATGGACCGTGGATGACATGGTCCGGATGGGCAAGGAAATCGTTGACCGGGAGTGGGCTTTCAATGAGGCGGCCGGCTTTACCAGAATTCAAGACCGCTTGCCCGAGTTCATGAAGTATGAGAAGCTCCCGCCTCACAATGTAACTTTCGATGTGCCCGATAAGGAACTGGACAAGGTTCACAAAAAACGCTAGGTTATTTGCTACTGCCCCACAAGCCCCCTTCGCTTTGAGGCGGAGGGGGCTTCCTTCTTTGAGACAAGTTAGGTATAATAAATATATCAATATACTAGTCTGGCATGGAGGAAGTGATGAACAAAGTTGAGGTCAGGCTCTACGCTTCCCTGCGCAAATACCATTCTAATCCGGGGAGCAGTGAGGCTTTGGTTATTTCACTGGACAATGAAGCCAAGTTAGGAGACCTGTTGAATAAGCTGAAGATCCCCAGAGAGGAGATAGGTGTGCTCATGGTGAATGGAAACTGGCAGAAAGAGAGCTACCGTCTTCAGGACGGGGACAGGATAGGTATCTTCCCACTCATTGGTGGGGGATAAGGATGATTGAAGTCCACCTCTACGGCAAGCTCCGCCGTTTTACCAATAACCAGAACCCCGCCCGCGATTCTATAATCTATGTCCCAGTCAAAAAGAAAGACACCATCGAAGACATCGTTAAGCGCATTGGCATCCCGTTTGAAGAATTAGGCAGCAACATTTTCCTTAACGGGGAATATTCCGCTCTGGAGAGGAAAGTAAAGGACGGAGACCGACTGGGGATATTTCCAGACAACATGCAGTTGCTCTACAAATGGCATTTCTACAAACACCGCGATTGAAGCGAAAAAGGATGGAAATAATCTTCTTTACAAATTGAGCCGTAATACGGTATTCTTGCTTTGAAATAGTCCTGAGGAGGTCGGATTGTATCGGGCACCACGCGGCACTTCCGATATTCTACCGGAGGAGCAGTTCTACTGGCGATATATCGAGCAAAAGGCAGTCAATATCTGCCAGCTCTGCGGCTATGAACGCATTGATTCACCAGCGTTTGAGGATACTGGACTTTTCACCCGCAGTGTCGGGCAGGGAACTGACATCGTAGAAAAGGAAATGTACACCTTTAACGACAAAGGTGGCAATGAAATAACGCTGAGACCAGAAGGCACTGCACCAGTTTGCCGAGCTTATCTGGAACACGGGCTGCATAATCGGCCCCAGCCGGTAAAACTATACTATATCGCTCCTATTTTTCGATATGAAAGACCCCAGGCAGGAAGATACCGGCAACACTATCAGTTTGGCTGCGAAGCTATCGGTGATGATGACCCGGCTCTTGATGCCGAAATCATTGATATGGCCTGGCAATTCTTGCGGTCGGTAAACCTATCGCGCCTATCGCTGCTGCTCAACAGTATCGGCTGTAAGCAGTGCCGCCCCGGCTATCTCAGTGTCCTGAAAGACTATTACGCCAGGCACATCAGAGAACTATGCTCAGATTGCAAAGTCAGGCTCGAACGGAACCCTCTGCGCCTGCTTGACTGCAAACGGTCATCATGCCAAAAAGCGGCTGATGCCGCACCTCGAAGTGTTGACCACCTCTGTCCGGAATGTGAAGCTCACTTCGCTCGACTCAAGGGATACCTGGCGCTCCTGCAAATCCCCTTTGCCCTTGACCACCGCTTGGTTCGGGGTCTGGATTACTATACCAGAACCGTCTTTGAAATCCAGCCTGAGGCGGGTGGCACGCAAAGTACCATCGTGGGGGGCGGTCGGTATGATGACCTGATTGAGGAACTGGGAGGCAAGCCGACGCCGGCGATAGGCTTTGCCACAGGTATCGAGCGGATAATCCTCAATCTGAAGAAACAGGCAATTCCTGTTCCTCCCCTGCCCAGACCACAGGTGTTCATCGCCCACCTCGGTGATGAAGCCAGCGAGCAGGCTATAAAACTGACCTCCCAGCTCAGGCGGTCCGGCATCGGCACCATCATGGCGACGGGCAACAAAAGCCTTAAAGCCCAGCTAAGACAGGCAAATAATCTTGGTATCCGTTATGCGGCAATCATCGGTGAAGAAGAACTGAAAAGTGGCACGGTATCACTGAGGGATATGGTCTCAGCCGAGCAAAAAACCGTCACCACCAGCCAATTACCGGGTCTACTTAAGCACTAATGGGGGCTTTTTTTAATAATTTATGTAAAATTTTTTGACTAGGGGTCTTGACAAATGAAATTTTTCTGTTTATAGTTAGGAATGGATTAAATTTGAAAGGAGGTGATGTCATGGCAAGACCCGCAAGGGGAGAGAGTCTTTAGACTCGAAAAAACGGATGCAAAGAGAACTTAATCTCCATAAAAGGAAGAGTTTATGGAAGACTCTTCTTTAGTGGAGATACGACCATATAAAAGGAGGAAAATTAAAGGTCGATGAAAAAAGAAATAATCAAAGTATGGGGTATATGTCTAACAATCGTGGTGGCAGCCAGCCTGCTTTTCTCAGCAGCGCCGGTATCAGCGGGCGAGCTCGATTGGGGAACTTACACTCCCTTCCCGAGCACCACGGGCAATATCCTCACC
>CAZUSN010000043.1:0-10279 GCA_964623035.1 uncultured Dehalococcoidaceae bacterium
AACCGAAATCAGCGAGGTCGTTTACTAACCCCTCACCCTGTATCCCTCTCCCCTTGCCAAGGGGAGAGGGAAGAGTTTTAAAAGAGGCGGAGTCTCCTCCTAATCCTCCTCTCCCTTTCAGGGGCTTTACTGCATCATGGTTGGTAGCGAACTGCTTGAGCTATTTAGTGAGGGCGATTATTCTGTTAACAACCACAGCTAAAAAGGAAATAGCAAACATGACTTGGGTGCTAAATACTATTATCCCAACAAACGTCTTGGGGCGAATATCAGTTCCTATTGAGGCTGTACCGCTGGCATAATAGAGCGATTCTTGGAATGAGGATATACCAAAACTAGCATGGAGAATGTAGACGAGAATGGAATACCAAAGGATAATTTCACCATATCCAATAAATGTCAACATTAATGTCCGATGTGGATATCTAATCACGGGGTCACCAATGAAAAAATTACCAATCCACGTTTGGAATATATCCAGAAGTCTATATGAGATGACAAATAGTAATACAGTGTGACTGTTGTTGTCTGGAGCGACATTATATCTGCAAATGCTTAAGCCTACAACTGCTATAAGCCACGCAATCACGTACAAATCCACTGCACGATATGCCCATCTGTATAGACCATGTTTGATTAAAGGGAAAGTAATCCAATTGCTTATAGATATTTTACGTATCGCCCAAAGTACCGTTTTAGCTATATCAAGAACAAAGCCATCGTTCCAACAAGGTTTGACCTTATTCCAGTCACTTTTCCAATACTCGCAGAAACAATTTTCGTGCATTTGGAGGTATTATATCACAAGGTAGGAGGTTTAAAATCATGCCGGGCAATCAGATAGTAATAAATAGGGCTTGTGAGCGATAGCAAAATGGGCGAATTATTAGCGTGGCTAGACAGTAACGGTATTAAGCAAGAGGCAGAAACCGATGCTCAAAACGAATCAATGAATGCGGTTAGCTATGCACCAACCACTTTGGAGGAGAACCCTTTCAGGAGTGTCTAAGAGAGGCGTAGCCTCAGACGTGTTTCTAGGGCGTTTAGGAGGGACGGAGTCCCTCTCTCTTAGTTCCCCCTTCCCTTGATAAGGGAAGGGGGCAAGGGGGATAGGATGTTTAAATAATCTCTGGGAACCAAATTTTGCCTTAGGAAATTAAACAGTGTAAAATAGGAGATGATTATGTAACGCTATGATACGCCAAGGAGGGCTGGTTAATGGCGAGAGCGAAAATTAAAACCCCCCTGAAGGTCACCGACCTTACCTTCCGCGATGGGCATCAATCCAACTTAGCCACCCGGATGCGGACTGAGGACATGTTGGGCATCGCCAAGGAGATGGATAAGGCAGGCTTCTACTCCATGGAGGTCTGGGGCGGTGCCACCTTCGATGTTGCCTGCCGGTTCTTAAATGAAGACCCCTGGGACAGACCGCGTTCACTGAAAAAGCTGATGTCAAATACCCCGCTCCAGATGCTTCTTCGTGGGCAGAACCTAGTCGGCTATCGTAACTATGCTGATGATGTGGTTATCGCCTTTGTCCATCATGCCGCTGAGGTTGGCATTGATATCTTCAGAGTATTTGATGCCCTAAATGATGAACGCAACCTGGAAACCTCCCTCAAAACGATTAAAGAATGTGGTAAACATGCCCAGCTCTCCATCTGCTACTCACTCACTGAGCCCAAAATGGGTGGGCTGGTATTTAACCTCGATTATTACCTCAACAAAGCACGCATTCTCGAAGATATGGGGGCAGATAGTATATGTATCAAGGATATGGCGGGACTGATTGCCCCCGATGATGCCTATACCCTGATTACAGCTTTGAAAAAAACGGTGAAGGTACCAATACAGCTACATACCCATTACACCAGTGGTATGGGGTCGATGGCCTACCTGAAGGCAGCGGAAGCTGGGGTAGATATTGTCGATACGGCACTGGCACCCTTTGCCTTGCGCACAGCAGCACCAGCCGTGGAACCCATCGTCGCTTCCCTCAAAGGAACCCCCCGGGACCTCAGGCTTGACTTAGCCCATCTGCTCAAGCTGGACAATTATATTGAGTCAGTCGCCCCCAAGTATCGAGACTTCCTGGACCACACCCGGATGTCCGTCATTGATACCAATGTCTTGGTGCACCAGATTCCCGGTGGTATGATTTCCAACCTCGTCGCCCAGCTACGGCAGTCAAATGCATTGCACCGAATCCAAGAGGTTTATGAAGAAGTACCCAAAGTCCGTAAGGAGCTGGGTTATCCGCCTCTGGTTACACCAACCAGCCAAATCGTGGGCGTTCAGGCAGTTCAGAATGTGCTTGCCGGCAGGTATAAGCTGGTATCAACTCAGGTCATGGACTACTGTTATGGACTTTACGGCAAGCCGCCGGCACCCATTGACCCTGAGGTGCAAAAGATGGTGCTCAAACACTACAAGAAAGGACAAACCCCGGTGACCTGTCGCCCGGCTGACCTGCTTGAGCCAGAATTAGATAAAGCCAGAGAGGCAGTCAAAGATTTCACGCAGGATATTGGTGATATACTTACCGCTGCCATCTATCCTATCACCGGGCTGCGCTTCTTAAAGTGGAAGTATGGGCTGGAAAAACCACCTCCAGAGTTAAAGCCAAAGACACTGGAAGATGTGAAGCGCGAAGATGAGCTCATCGCCAAGGCAAAAGCCAGCTTATTAGTCGAGAAGAAGTAAAAATAATTCTTGCCTGAATTTTGGGCGCGCCTCAATCTTTCCACAGGCGCTGAGTCGCTAACTTGTGATACTCATTTTGACAGGGAACGCCTTCCGTTAGGTAAAAGGCTCCTGCCGTCAAGTCCATTATCACTGAGGACAGGGTAGCTAGCTGCTGTGGCTCCTCATTCCGGGTATCAACATGGCGGCAGATAGAGTTGGGGTAACTGAAGTGGTCTTTGAGTACACGTTGAAAGCTGCCCACGTCAATTTGCCCCTTCTCCGATTCCAGAAGTTGTCGCGCCCGGTGAGCACGGAAGAGGCTATCAGGAGCCACTGCCTTGAAGATGTCAATCAAATCTTCCCGGTTAGTTAAGGCGATGAAGTGATTGCTATGGGTCAGGATGCCCCCTTCCGGATGTAAAAATCCCACATCCACCGGGGAGACCTCCAGGTCAATGGCTTCACCATCCCGGTGGGCGATGAGAAAGTTGAATGAGACGGTGACCTTAGCCGATAGCACCGCCATCATCGCCTGACTGAAGCTGTCAGCCTTGAGGATGCCCCGCGCCATAATCAGAAAGGGCGTCGTGGCTTCAAACCTGTCCCGATTGGATACCAGGGCGTTAAGGCATATTCCCAGCCCCGCTGAATTCATGCCCTTATGGCAAACTACACCCGCTTCAGTATGGGTGATGATTTTGGGCTTACCCTCCTGCTCCACCTCTAAAACTAGGCTCAGCTCCTGAAACCTCGGCTTATAATCCCAGTTTTGCCCGATAAGAGTGTGACCGTTTTTGGTCGCCTGGGGCAAGGCGGTGACAGCGGTGCAGCCACCCTTCAATAGTTGCTGCACGGTACTTTGCGAAAAGACCGTCTCATACCTGGCATTTAAGGCAACTATTTCTTCCAGAGATACGTCCGCCCCTTGGGCAATCCCCTCCAGTTCCTCCAGAATATCAGCATCATATTCCCCGATGACCGGTATCAACC
The DNA here is from genome assembly GCA_964623035.1 of uncultured Dehalococcoidaceae bacterium. Classification (GTDB taxonomy): domain Bacteria; phylum Chloroflexota; class Dehalococcoidia; order Dehalococcoidales; family RBG-16-60-22; genus CAZUSN01. The sequence goes on from CAZUSN010000043.1 coordinate 3,679, forward strand.
CGGTGCACTGCTTCAAAACCTCGGCTGGTTTGGTTCCCAGCAAGGCACTCCATATGTCAAAATAGAGCTCCAGATTTTTTCGTATCTGCTTCCGGGCTTGAGAACCGTACTGTCGTCCGCACTCGAAGGACTTACCCTTAACTGAAATCATCGGTAGTCGTGGCGAGGTCATCTGCCACCTCCTTATCTGCTTATCACCAGCTCCAAGGCGTATAACATAAGTCTACTGTTACCTTCCGTAGTCGTCAAGCTAGAAATGCTGCCCCATTCTATTCTGTTTCAGTTAGGTGTATAATTAGGCAACAGAACTATAATTAAAACCTAGCGAGGTCTTCAAGATGGGGAAAAAGATTATTATGGTCATTATGATATTCTCACTTCTGGCTGTCCTGGGTTGCCAGGAAATATCGCGGCTAACCGGGGAAACAGGACAAACATCTTCTCCTCCCAATCTCAAGATACTTAAGGCAGTGGAACTTGGCTCAGCGTGGGAAATGAAAGAGATTAAATTTGACATCGGTGCTGAAGAGGAAGTAGCCATACTTCTCAAATTGTCTGATGGGGACAAGGTAGATGGCTACTTCTATCTGGAAAAAGGCGGGGAAATAGACTTCCGCATCACGGGCAAAAAGTTGCTCTACCAGTCAGCGGTCCAAGACAGGTTCTCTTTTACTGCCAGTCAATCCGAGGGAGATACCTATACCCTGAGCTTCCGTAATCCCGCCACCGATGATGAACAAAGGGAATTGACCGTATTCCTAGAAGTCATTTATCCAGTCTCTGGTTCGATATATGTGCCGGTTGAGGGTAAGTAAGCTAGTTACTAGGCGGTATCCCCGGACATGAAAAAACAAACTCACTGTATGGGCTACTAATTGGGTCCCATCTTCACAAAGAGACCCTATTTTGTTAAAATTACAGCTATAATGAATTACTCTTTAGGTATAGATGTCGGCTCGGTCAATGCCAAACTGTGCCTCATTGACGGGCATAGTCAGGTCGTTTGGCTTGATACTGAAAAAATAACCTCCAACCCCAAGGTAGCCATCAACTCGCTCATTGCCCGGCTGGGGGAAGGGTTTGACCTGGGACAGATTGCCAGTGCCGGCGTCTCCGGCTCGGGCAAAGGTGTCATTCCCAAGGAATTCAACTGGGCGGAGTACAGCAGTTCACTTTCGATTGCCGCCGGGCTTCTCCATTACCACCCCGATGCCAAAACTATTATCCAGATTGGCGGTCAGACCTCTCTGGTCATCGTGCTGGAAGACAGGCTGCGAAAGCCGTGGAAGGTAACCTCAAACCCCCTCTGTGCTGCCGGCACAGGGAGATTCCTTGAGCAACAGGCATACCGCCTTGGCATCAGTCTGGATGAATTTGCCAACCTAGCCCTCAAATGCGAGGGCAGCCCACCTCGAATCGCCGCCAGATGCAGCGTCTTCGCCAAAAGCGACCTCATTCACCTGCAGCAGAAGGGCGTCCCGCTTGAAGCCATGCTCTACGCTCTCTGTGAAAGCATCGCTCGCATGGTAGCTTCTCTCAAGAAGGGGATTTTTGAAGAACCTGTTTACTTTGTCGGTGGCGTTGCCGCCAACAGTGCCATCATCAAAGCGCTCAATGATATCCTCTCCACAAGGAATGAGCATGAAGTGAGGATAATCGTCCCGGAGAATTATCAGCATCTTGAGGCTCTGGGGTCGGCTCTGCTCTCCAGAGGCAAAAGCTCGCGGGTGAGCCTATTGCCAATGTCAGATGCCCGACAACGCTATTTTGAAATGCCCAGACTGAATACCGTTAGTCTTCCCGGGAACGGGGCAAAACAGCGAATAGAGGAATCATGTGTAGGTTATCTCGGTGTGGATGTTGGCTCCACCAGCACCAAGGCAGTGATACTTGACCAAACCGGCACCAGGGTCCTAGCCAAGAATTACCTGATGACAGCGGGGAGACCGATTGAGGCGGTAAAGCAGGTCTTCAGGAACCTCCTCCGGGATGGTGCAGATAAGGTCGCCATCGCTGGCGTGGGAGTTACTGGTTCCGGGAGATACCTGGTGGGCAGCTTCATTGGTGCCGACCTGATTAAGAACGAAATCACAGCACAGACCAGAGCCGCCGCCGAAATAGACCCGGAAGCAGACATCATTGAGATTGGAGGGCAGGACTCCAAGCTGGTCATCAAGCGCAATGGGGTGGTCGTTGATTACCAGATGAACAAAGCCTGCGCTGCCGGCACGGGAAGTTTTATCGATGAGCTGGCGGAAATGCTCGGCGTTTCGGTGCATAACGGTGATTTCGCCAGTTTAGCCTTTGCCGCACCTTATACCATTGACCTGGGGACAAGATGCGCTGCCTTTATGGGTCAGGCAGTTCCTTCCGCCCAGCAGGATGGTGTGTCTTTGGAGGTAATCACCGCCAGCCTAGCCAATTCCATCGCCAAGAATTATCTCTCCAAAGTGGTGGGCACCAGAAAGCTGGGAAACAAGGTTATCCTCACCGGAGCCGTATTCTATAATCAGGCGGTGGTCTCCGCCTTTTACCAGCTGCTTGAAGACAAAAACCTGACTGTGGCGGAGCATCGGGAGGTCAGCGGGGCTATCGGTGCGGCACTACTAGCTAAAGAAGGCATATCCCATCAAAAATCAAAATTCAAGGGCTTTCAGCGGGTCGTTGATAGTGAAGGCGTCCTCTCTACCTTTGTCTGTCAGGGGTGCGATAATAACTGCACCATCACCCGCATGAATCTTCCCGGTGAGAAAGCCACCTTCTATGGCAGCCGGTGCGACCGCTACGATAGCACCATCAGTCAGGCAAGACAAAAAACCTTCTTCGAGGACAGGGAAAAGTTGCTCTTCAGGGAATACCAGGAAAATTCAGGCTCGGGGCTTTCCGTCGGGATTCCCCGGGCACTGCTGGTATACGACTATGCACCGCTGCTCATCGGCTTTCTCAATGCCCTTGGGGTGAGAGTTGTCCTTTCCCGCGGGACTACCAAAGAGATTATGGAACAGGCTGTCGAGTTAAGCTACACTGACAGTTGCTTCCCTCTAAAACTTCTCCACGGGCATGTCTCCACACTGAATGATGTTGATTATATCCTCTATCCCTGTGCCATACGACTGGGCATAAAAGAGGGGGACGAGAACCAGAAGTACGCCTGTCCCCTGATTCAGGCATCACCGTTTATCATACGCCAGGCTCTCAACCTCGGCGAACGCCTGCTGACACCAATTATTGACTTCAGCCGTGGCAATGCTCAGGTGATAAGAAATCTCGCTGACGTTGCCGTCAAGATGGGATTCAGCCGAAGGCAGGGCAGGAAAGCCGCCATGGCTGGCATCAAAGCGCAGCGGGGATTTGAAGTCGACCGAGCGGAACTGGGCAATCGAAAACTGAAGCAGCTTCATGAAAGCAGTCAACTGGGTGTGGTTCTCCTTACCCGGTCATACCTGTCACAGGATTCCGGAGCGAACTTGGGCATCGCTGAAAAACTGGCTCAGCTTGGTGTCGTGCCGATACCACTTGATTTTCTGCCTCTCGACTCAGTAGACCCCAAGCAGTACACAGACCGCCCCTACTGGTCATATGAGAGCAAATTCATTGCCGGCACAGCGATAACCGCCGCTGACCAGCAACTATATGGTCTGGCGCTAACTAACTTCGGCTGTGGTCCAAACTCGTTCATCCTCCGCATCCTGGAAGACATCATGGGAGGCAAGCCTCTGGGGCAGTTGGAAATCGATGAGCATGCTGCTGAAGCTGGCATCGTTACCCGCCTTGAAGCTTTTGTCGATACCATCAAGGGATATGCTTGTTCGACAAAAGAGCACGAAGCTACACATCAGGACATCTATCGAGGGGCGTCTCCCGTTATCAGTCGGAAGAAGACCCTCCTTATACCCAGAATGGCACCACATGCTGAGGTCGTGGCGGCAGCCATGGAGGCCTGTGGGGTCAGGGCAATGGTGCTCCCTGAGCCAGATGAGCGCAATCTTCTCTACAGTAACCAGGTGACCACCGGCACTGAATGTCTGCCCTATCGGGTTACCCTGGGCGATTTTATGCGTTACTACTACGACGATAGCAACGACCTGAAAAACGTGGAGGGGTTCATGACTGGCTCATATGGTCCCTGCCGGCTCGGCAAGTATGCCATCGAACAGAGACGGATACTGAAAGAGATGGGCTTTGACCTACCGATACGAACTACTGTCTCCAACAACGCCTACCGTGACCTGAACCTTGGGTCTGAGTTTGAGCGGCTCGCCTGGAACGGGGTCGTAGCCATAGACGGTCTGGAGAGGCTTCTCTGGCGCACCCGCCCCTACGAAAAAGAAAGAAGGGCAGCTCAAGCTCTGTTTGATGAATACTTAAATCGAATTGCCAACCGGATTCGCCACAAGGAAAATTTTGACGACCTCCTCCGTCAGGCAACTTCAGAATTTAAGGCGCTCATTGACCCTGACCTGCCCCTGAGACCGCTGGTGGGCATTAATGGCGAAATCTACCTGCGCTCCAACCGCTTCAGCAATAATGACCTGGTGAAGGCATGCGAAGAGGCTGGGCTTGAGGTTATCGTTTCCCCGATGGGAGAATGGATTAAATACACCTCATACCGTAATTTAGAAGACGCCCTTAAGGACGGCAAAATCAGAAAAGCGTTAAGGAGCTACATCAAGAAACGCATCCAGGAATATGATGAGCATAGAGTCGCCAGCTATTATCGTGAGATGCTGGACGGAAGAGAACCTTCAACAGCAGCCATACTGGCGAAGTCAAACCTCTATCTTTCTCCCAAGTGTGGCAGTGAGGCAGTCCTCAGCATTGGCAGTGGCGTGGAATGGATGGAGTCACCGATGTTCGCCGGCGTCATTTCGGTAATGCCCCATGGCTGTATGCCCGGCGGGATAGTGGCTGCCATGGCGGAGAGGTTCAGCGCCATTTACCAGAAACCCTGGATTAGCCTCACCTATGACGGCTTCCTGGAGACCAATAATTCCGCCCGAATCAATAACTTTGCTGAAGTCATCAAATTCTGCCGCCAGGAAGCCAAAGTTACCTAGCCTTAATCGTTTCGCCACTCTGGACTAAAGTATGATACAATTTCTGTTGGTGAATTTACAATTTCATTAAATTAGTCAAGAGTGGGAAGTCATGTATTACTTTGCCTACGGTTCCAATTTGAATCGAAAACAGATGCAGGAACGCTGCCCGGACAGCAAACCGCTATTTACCGCTGTCCTGCCCAATTACAAACTGGTTTTCGTCGGCTGGTCCCGCAAGTGGCGAGGTGGGGTAGCCAGCATCAAATCATTTCGAGGTGAGCGGGTCCGTGGGGCGCTCTATGAGGTTTCGGAGCCGTGTTTGCAGCGACTTGACCGTTATGAAGGTGATTACAAACGATTCAAGGTTACCGTAGTTGGTGAAGATAAGGAGTTAATTGAAGCCATAACCTACATCAAGGCGGGGCAACTGGAAGAAACACCGCCCTCCAAGGAATACCTGGCAGTTATCCAGCAAGGCTTGAGAGATTGGCGCCTGTTCTAGGTGAATTAGAGATGACCACTGCCTCGCTGAGCACGATACGAGTTATTGATGGCGTGGCTCGGTTGATTACCCAAAATGATACCTCTCATCTTGAGAACACAACTTGATTGAGGAGTTTTTGAATTGAGGCCAAATATAAAGCCAATAATTTTATGGATTTTCCCGCTGACAATGTTGCTTATTGCCAGCTTTATTGTCCCGTCTGGCTGTGCCAAACAAGCACCCACGCCGGCACCAGCATCACCCACAGAATTATCCGGTTCCTTTAATGTCATCGGGTCAAACACGGTAACCCCGCTCACCGCAATATGGGCAGAAGAGTTCATGAAGTTGCATCCAAAGGTAAACATCGCCGTGAGCGGGCCGGGCTCTGGAGCAGGCATTGCCGCTCTCATCGATGGCACCACTGATATCTGTCAGGCATCACGAACGATGAAAACAAGTGAGATTGACCAAGCCAAAGCCAACGGAGTAGAGCCCTATGAGATTACCGTGGCTCTTGATGCCCTGTCGGTAGTGGTCCATCCCTCAAACCCGGTGTCAGAGCTGACTTTTGCCCAGCTTTCCGGCATCTACACCAACCAGATAACCAACTGGAAAGAGGTTGGCGGCAATGATGCCCCGATAGTAGCTCTCTCGCGCGATACCAACTCAGGCACCCACGTCTTCTTCAAAGAACATGTGGTGCAGATGCAAGGTCTCACTACTGAGGACACGAGCCTGGAATATGGACCCAAGGTGCTGTTCCTGCCCTCTACTGAGGAAGGAGTTACGGAGACAGCCAAGAATCCCAATGCTATCTTCTACCCCGGACTGGGCTACGTTACCGATGCGGTAAAGCCCCTGGGAATTAAGAAGACAGCCGATGACCCGGCAGTTTTACCCAGCTTAGAAACAGCCCTCGACGGCAGTTATCCCATTGCCCGACCACTCCTCTACTACACCAACGGAGAGCCGACCGGGCTTCTCAAAGCCTTCATTGATTACTGTCTATCACCGGAAGGTCAGCAGAAAGTGATTGAAGTTGGCTATGTGCCACTGGGATAGTTTATAATAAACA